>JAEZAM010000096.1 GCA_023430465.1 Bacteroidota bacterium
GTCGTATGCAGCGAGAATGATTTCTGTATCACCCTGTGTGTGGAAGAGGTAGCCTTCATTTTGCAGTTCTTTCCGCAGCTCGATGTAGTTATAGATTTCTCCGTTATAGACGATACTGTATCGTTGACGATAGTGAAGCGGTTGGGCAGCGGCCGCGCTGAGATCGATGATAGCCATCCGGCGATGGCCGAGGATGCAGGAGGCGGTGGCATTTTTCCAGAAGCCTTCTCCATCTGGACCCCTGTGCGCAATGGCGTCCGTCATTTTCTTGACTTCATCAAGGGTAAATCGGGGATAAGGTTGGATAATACCGGCAATGCCACACATACTGTAAATATCCTAAAATAATCCCAGTAGGCCGGTCCGCTGTTAACCCCGTGTTCCCATTAACCCCGGGGTTGTCCCCGCCAGACCCTGTGCACCCTCTTTTAACCCCGGGTTTAAACCCGGGGTTATTCCAGCCCTCAGTCTGCGGGCAGAACGAAGACCTGTGATGCCACTAATGCCAAGTCCGCTAAGTCTACGCTGTGATTAATCCCGGGTTGGTGCCTGCCTGACCCTGTGCACCCTCTTTTAACCCCGGGTTTAAGCCCGGGGTTAAGGAACACGGCCGCTTTCTGGGATAATGCCTCAGAAACGAATGGGGAGGCGGGCCACCACATCGTCCCAGCTTATCACCAGGTTGGCGCCGTCTTCCGCCCGTTCAAATTCGATGGTAAGATATTCGATCGACGGATGATTATTGGTGGTCGGGATATCAAAGCGATGCACATCTTTTGAAGTATCCTGCTCCAGGCCCCAGCTATCGATGTTGGAATTCAGGACAATCGTCCATTTTGTGCTGTCGGGAATGCAGTAAAGGATATATCGTCCGGGGGCGACACGTACGTTATTGATCTGTGCTGGTTTGTAAAACTGGATCTCGGTGGATTCATTTGCCCCCATTCTCCAGGGCTTCCCGGGCTTTACAATATCGGCAAGGCGGCGCTTCCCCAGGTGCGGACGACTGTAGATCACCCTTGCCAAAGGAGGAGCGATGTTCTTCGTGGCCATTTTCAGCTTGGGGTATTCAATCGGGAAATAGCTCATGTCCATCGGGGACACATCGATCTTCGCATAATTGCTGCTGGCTTCGCCGGTTGGCAGATCAGGAGCGGGAATGGTCCTGTTTTCCGTTGGAATCGGGCTGGCAGCAGGTTGTTGCCGGTCACGGCAGGATCCAAAGATCGTCAGTAAGCCTGTTAGAAAGATCACCCCGCGAACGCCCATATATTCATCATTAATAAGTAAAGGGAACCGCAATTTTTACTTTTTCCCATGCAATAATAAGATTTATCACTCCATTATTTTTTTCAAAGGTCATAGCGAGTGATTCAACCGGTTCGCTGAGGGTCTGGACAGGCACATCCACGCGCGCCACATCTTTGGATGGGTTGTATTTGAAGGAGCCCCAGATATCTGTCTCTTTGTTGATGATAATGGTCCACGATTCCTGGTTCACAATTGCATAAATAGTGTATCGGCCTTTCGCTACCTTTTTGCCGCCAACGGTGACGGGCTTGTAAAACTCCACTTCCGTTGCTTCATTTGCGCCCAGCCGCCAGAGCTTGCCATATTCTACCAGATTGCCGAAAATAGGGCGGCCCTCCTTCCGTGGCCTGCTATAGAGCACGCGCGCTACAACCGGCTCAACCGGCTTTCCCTGAACTCTCAGCGACGGATAATCAACCGGGTAGTAACATACATCCATGGGTGATTTATCAACCACAGGCAGCACCTGCGCTTGCGCGGTATGGATGGCGAGAGTCAAAATGGCGATGGATAGCATGTGTTTCATAAAAAATAATTGCAAAATTAATCAAATCGGGTTCATGCCCGCACCTGTTCGCGCAGTGCGCGAAGCTGCTCTGCGGCGAAGGGTCGCACGTCTGCCCAGAATTGACGAAAAGAATGCTCCAATAGTTGATAGTTATCCCGGAATATCCTGATGGCTGGAAAAGGGTCATCCATATATGCAGCACGGCGGACCAGCCCACTGAAACTTTTCTCGATGCCTTCCTTTTGGCGATAGCCCAGCAACCAGTTGTGTTGTTTCATATAGGGAAACATAGCCGCAAAACCTTGAGGGAGCCAGGAGCGGTTGTGTTCAAGAGCATCATAAACGCCGGCGGCGAAAGCTTCAAGACCGGATGGCAGGAACACATCGTCCTGGCGGGCGAGGAAATGATCATACACAATGTCGACAAAGGCACCGCTATAGAGCCGGTATTCAGGCCGGAATACGTCCATCGCCGCTCGGGTTGCGGCATGCGTGTCCGTATAATTATCGATCAGGCGATGAAGGGTGATCCCGGTCCGGATTGCATCGGGATAGTCAAATTGTTTACGCCCTTTTACAAAGTCACTGATCATATTGCCGGTGATGACGGCTTCATTACCAAATGACAGCACTGCATGGGCGAGATAATTCATCGGTTTATTTGTTTAACGCACCCTCATTCATCTTCTTATGTAAACGGTAAGAATAAATGCCGCATACCAGGATTGTTAAGAAAGTTATAACAACAAAGGACACGATCAACGGCTGGGCGGGTAATATTAAAGACAACACACAAACCGATATCCCCCCGATAAAAAATAATTTTCCCGCGAGCCGATGTGTAAGGCGCCAGTTATCTTCATTGTGAAGGGTCCAGGGCAGGCGGATGCCGGCAAAATAATTGGGTTTTATATTGTACATATAGTTTCCAAGGAAACACCAGAGGATGCCGAGCGCAAAGAAGATCGACTGCATGCTGATCCGCAAAACTCCTTTCACGGTCGTATCGATGATGACCCAGGAGATAAATGTCATGAGCAGGGCGATCGCCTGAGCCATTCGTTTGAGCCGGGGCTTATTTTCTGCGGCTGATTTCTTCGGATCGATCTTGTAAACCTGGGGCAACAGGAAATAGTTGGCCAGTGCAATAGCAGCCATCAAGATTACCGGGAACCAAATTTCCGATTTTGATCCGGTACGGTCAGGATTGCCATTCATATCAAAATGAAGCGCAACCGTTTCAGGAAGACCGGGATAAAGAATAGCCAGCCCCACAACCGGTGATATGATGGCCAGGGGAATGAGTACGCGAAATATCTGTTTCATAATTACCTCTTTTTCGTTTTAAACTGAAGGAACCATTTCATGATCTCATCTACTACGGTCGTATTGAGGGCATAATAAACATATTGTCCCTCTTTGGTGGCGGTCACCAACCCGGCCTGTTTGAGCAGGTCCAGGTGATGGGAAATGCTGGGCCCTGATATATTGAATCGCTCCACGATCTCCCCCGCCGTCATGTCGCGCTCCTGCAAATACTCCAGAATCTGCCGCCGCGTAGGGTCATTGAGGGCCTTAAATGCACTGTTCATGAACAATTGATTCGTTAAATATTTAGACAAATATCTAAATATTCTGTTTCATTTCAAAACCCAATTCGGATGCAACGGTGGATTTCGATGTATGAATGGTGGATATCGGCTGATGTATGGTTTTGTGGTTTGCGCGTGTTTTAACATCGTTTAACAGCGCCTTCCATTGGTCACAATTAGCTTGTGTACGGCTGTAACCTAAAATACATTTGCTGCGTCATACTTACCACCGCGGTTAAAAAAGAAAAAGAAAACCATAACCACAAATAACTAAGTAAAATGAAAAAGATCATCATCACCCTCGCAATCGCCTTTAGTAGTGTGATTGCCTTTGCAGGAGAAGTCAACGTAAGTTCTAACATCCTCAACTCATTTGGCAGAGACTTCGCAGGTGCTACCGGCGTACAATGGACCACAGGCAACAAGCTCGCCAAAGCATCATTCGTATTCAATGGTCAGCACGTGATCGCCTTCTACAATCTGGATGGCGAACTCATGGGTATCACAAGGAACATCACTTCTCTTGATCTTCCACTGTACCTGCAAACAAGTTTGAAGAAGGATTACCAGGACTACTGGATCTCTGACCTGTTCGAGCTTTCCAATGATAATGGTACCAGCTATTATATCACGCTTCAGAACGCTGATGGCAGTGTTGTTCTCAAATCATCTGAAGTGAAATGGACAGTGTATAAAAAATACTCCAAAGCATAAGCAGCACGCGAACCATTTTGGTGTGTGGTAAAAACAAGCCCCGCTCTTCGAAAGAAGACGGGGTTTTGTATTTGAGTGGCCTCCCCTCACCAGCTTTATTGTATTGCATCACCACGTTGAGTGATTTTTCGTCATCGTAGTTATTGAAAAATGTTATATCCATTAACAACACCATCCATTGGTCAAGTATCACTTTGCAGGGCTGTAACAATAAATAATTTTGTATCGTCTAACAGACATTAAACCTTTAAACCTTAGATCATGAAAAAGAATTTATTCCTGCTGGCTATGTTGATGTCAGCTACAATCCTCACAGCATCTGCAAGTCCTGCAGCCGGAGCTGATCCCCGAACCGAAAAAAACTTTCAACAGCAATTTGCTGGTGCGCAGAACGTACACTGGGAGAAAGTGGGTGAGGGCTTTTCAAAAGTGTCATTTACCTGGGGTGGTCATCGCACCGAAGCCTACTACGATCAGAGTGGTCAACTTGCCGGTTCGATCCGCGGCCTGTTTTTTGAGCAACTTCCGCTCAGCGTAGTGCGCGCTGTGGGTTCTTCGTTCAGGGATGCCGTGGTGATCGAAGTGCGTGAGATCACCAATGACGAAGGCACTAACTACCGTCTCGTATTGGAAAAAAACAACAAGAAGTTCAAAGTTCGGCTGAACAGCTATGGTGCTTTGATCGAAAAGGAACGAATCAGGAATTAAGAGAGTGGAACTGAAGAACCGTGTGTTACGTGCCCTGTTGAAAAACGGGGCACGTTTGTTTTGTCAATAATGTAAATTTGCGGTTCTTCCGCATTGTCTCCCCCTATTGGGATCCGAAGGCGGTTTTACAAAACTTCTTGTAAAATGAACAAAGGTCCTGTTTCAAAATTCATTGAACATCATTATCGGCATTTCAACGCCGCCGCCCTTGTGGATGCGGCGAAGGGTTATGAAGCTCACCTGCTTGATGGCGGTAAAATGATGATCACTCTCGCGGGTGCGATGAGTACCGGCGAGCTGGGCATCTCGCTTGCGGAAATGATCCGCCAGGGAAAAGTGGATATAATCAGTTGTACGGGCGCCAACCTGGAGGAGGATGTGATGAACCTCGTTGCCCATTCGCATTATAAACGTATTCCTAACTACCGCGATCTTACGCCGGAGCAGGAATGGGATCTGCTCGAAAATCACTACAACCGTGTTACGGACACCTGTATCCCGGAGGAAGAAGCTTTCCGCCGGCTGCAAAAGCACCTGGAGGCTCAATGGAAAAAAGCCGAAGCTGCCGGCGAACGCTATTTTCCGCATGAGTTTCTTTATAAAACAATTCAAAGCGGTGATCTCAAACAATACTATGAGATCGACCCTAAGGACAGTTGGGTAGTGGCGGCTGCGGAAAAAAATATTCCGATCGTTGTTCCGGGATGGGAAGACAGCACAACAGGTAACATTTTCGCCAGCTATGTGATCAAGGGCGAACTGAAGGCTTCTACAGTAAAGAATGGTATTGAATACATGGTCTGGCTGGCCGATTGGTATCGCAATAATTCCTCCGGGAAGGGCGTGGGCTTTTTCCAGATCGGTGGCGGTATAGCGGGTGATTTCCCCATCTGCGTAGTGCCGATGATGTACCAGGACCTGGAGTGGCATGATGTGCCGTTCTGGAACTATTTCTGCCAGATATCCGATTCTACCACCTCCTATGGGTCTTATTCAGGGGCGGTACCAAATGAAAAGATAACGTGGGGTAAACTCGATATTAAAACACCCAAATTCATCGTGGAGAGCGACGCTACGATCGTTGCGCCATTGATGTTTGCATATATTTTGGGTTGGTAAAAATTTAAAATAATGCCCCGGTGCGTGTTCCCCCGCACCGGGGCATTTTATTAAAAA
>JAEZAM010000020.1 GCA_023430465.1 Bacteroidota bacterium
GATAGCTTACGTCAGGTTACTGAGTAGTCCCGGGCAGCGGGACGTATCGAAGTCACTTGAAATGAAGGCGCCGCTCGTGAATTGACGAATAATGCTTCATCAGTTCCTCACATCAACAACCCAAGGAGGTCTGCTTCTCTAACCCCCGGATTAATCCCGGGGTTAATGCCACCAGCCAGGGGAACAAGAGGGGAGTGCGGAGGTGTTAAGGTCGAGGCTTAGATAGCTTACGTCAGGTGACTGAGTAGTCCCCGGCAGCGGGACGTATCGAAGTCACTTCGAATGAAGGCGCCGCTGGTGAATTGACGACTGATGCTTCATCAATTCACCCCAACAGCAGCCGAAGCGAACTTCTTTTGCGACTTTGCGTGAAACCCTGGGATGGGTTATCAGGTCCTTCTGTTTAAATTTGTAAAACAACCCCCCGGTATGCGCACTCTCGTACTTTCACTAGTCTCTCTTGCCTCAATTGAATTTATCCACGCACAGCAAACCCATGCTGTGTTTATGGAGCGTCCACCGGTCACTGCCACCAATAAATTCTATACGAGCAACCGCGCACCGCTGGCACCGGAATTTTTTATCAAATTGCCGGTCACTGCGTTTCAGCCGGGAGGGTGGTTGCGCAGGCAAATGGAGCTACAGTGTGCAGGACTTACGGGCAACCTCGATCAGATAAGTATCTGGCTGTCGAGGAAAGACAATGCCTGGTTGAATAAAGAAGGTAAAGGGGAGTGGGGCTGGGAAGAATTGCCCTATTGGCTTAAGGGTTATGCGAACCTGGGATATATGCTGCGCAATGACACGATGATCTCCAAGGCGAAATTTTGGATAGATGCGGTATTAAGCAACCAGCGGGAGAATGGTGACTTCGGGCCGGCCGTAGTGAAGGGCGCAGGCAAGCGCGATCTCTGGACCAATATGCCCATGCTGTGGTGTCTGCAGTCGTGGTATGAGTATTCCGGTGATTCTCGTGTTGTGCCTTTCATGCTTAAATATTTCAAATGGCAGTTGACCATACCGGATGAGTTGTTCCTGGAAGACTATTGGGAAAAAAGCAGGGGCGGTGATAACCTGGTGAGTGTTTACTGGCTATATAATCTTACCGGCGAATCCTGGCTGCTTGATCTTGCCACGAAGATCGATCGCAACACAGCAGATTGGAGACAGCCCGGTAATCTTCCGAACTGGCATAATGTGAACATCGCGCAATGTTTTAGAGAACCCGCCACTTATGCCATGCAAAGCCACAAGCAGAGTGATATGGATGCAACCTACAACAACTTCAGATTGATCCGCAAGTTGTATGGCCAGGTGCCGGGTGGCATGTTCGGTGCTGATGAAAATGCACGAAAAGGATACGATGATCCGAGACAGGCAATCGAGACCTGCGGTATGGTAGAGCAAATGACATCAAATCATTTTCTTACCAGGTTCACGGGCGATCCCACATGGGCTGACAATTCGGAAGATGTTGCGTTCAACAGCTTTCCTGCGGCATTTATGCCCGACTATCGCTCGTTACGTTACCTCACGGCACCGAACATGGTGATAAGTGACAGCCGCAATCATGCACCAGGTATTGCAAATGAAGGTCCTTTCTTAACGATGAATCCATTCAGCAGCCGCTGCTGTCAGCACAACCATGCGGCAGGATGGGTTTACTATGCCGAGAACACCTGGACGGCTACTGCCGACAACGGAATTGCTGCTCAACTCTATACTGCCGGTACCGTAACTGCCAAAGTAGGTGATGGTGTTGACGTAACGATCAATGAACAAACAAACTATCCTTTTGAAGAGACGGTTGGTTTTCATTTGTCACTGCCTCGACCCGCCACCTTTCCGCTATATCTGCGTTTGCCGGGATGGGTCAACGCGCCGGTTATTAAGATCAATGGAAAGAAAGTTTACAGCGATACAAATGCCCGGGCCGGGTATTTGCGACTGGAAAGAGAATGGAAAAATGGAGACATTATTACGCTTGCGCTGCCAATGGAGATCACCTGGCGCGAATGGACGGCCAACAAGCATAGCCAAAGTGTCAATTATGGCCCGCTCACTTTTTCGTTGAAAATAGATGAAGCCAATATACGGCAGGACAGCAAGGCTACGGCGATTGGTGACTCGCGGTGGCAGGCCGACGCGGATACAAAAGCCTGGCCGTCTTTCGAGATACACCCGGCATCCGCATGGAACTATGGCTTGCAGCCTTTCGGAAAAAGTGGTAAGCCAAAATTACGGCTACGTCGTCATCCGTGGCCTGCGGATAACAACCCGTTTACAGCGGCAGGGGTACCGATGGAACTCGAAACATTTGGGCGGAAGATACCCGGCTGGGGGATCGATCAATACGGGCTTTGCGATACTTTGCCGATGAGCCCTGTTGCAACAAGCAGTAAAATAGAGAAGATACGACTGATACCGATGGGCGCAGCCCGGCTGAGAATAGCAAGTTTTCCTATGGTAAAAGGCAAGGAGTAGGCATTGGTAGTGCCGGGATTATCCTGAGCAGATCATCCATCGCAAACGGGTTATCTTTGCAGCGGGGTGTAGCTTATACGTACTAGCTGAATCCCCATCACTTCCAATGGACGACATCAGCAATTTTGAGGACATCCGCTTACTCGTGAATGAGTTCTATACATCTGTGCGCGCGGATGAATTGATCGGTCCTGTCTTTAATAATAAGATAGGTAATCATTGGCCGGAGCATCTCGAAAAGCTGTCGCGCTTCTGGCAGACGGTGTTGCTGGATGAAGACAAGACTTACTTCGGGAGTCCCTTCCCGCCGCACGCAGCGTTGGATATAGGTCAGCAGCACTTTGATCGATGGCTGCAGCTATTTGGTGAAACAATTGATCGTCTTTTTAACGGTAAAAAAGCGGATGAAGCCAAATGGCGTGCAGGTAAGATGGCGGAGATGTTCCTGGCAAAATTGTCTTATTACCGGGCTCAGGGTTTCAAGCCACTGATATAATTAGTTACTTCTTAAGTCTCTTTATGTGCCGTCACCGGGAAGAAATTTCCCCAGCTTGATCTTTATGTTTAAGCCTGTTCTAAACCCTCCATTTCGGCATTAAACATTTCCCCGAATTTATAGCGGCACATTTGTTGAACAATTTCTGAAAAATGAGCTATGAAATCAGCTACCTCAAATCGTGAGTCATCGAGCTCAAAAGAGACTAAAAAGAGTGTGGAGACTGGAAAGAAAGCCATCGATGCCGCAAAAAAGTTTGATGGTAAGCAGGCCAGGCAATCCGAGAAGGACAGCAAGGCAGATGCAAAGAAATTCAGGAATGAAGGGTAATTAATTTTTCAATTATAATATATGGATAGTATCAATAAAAATCAGCCGGAGGAGAACCGGGAGGACCTGTCGGGTAGAAAAGCTATCAGCAAGATGAAAGATCTTGTTGAGGATGCGGAAAGTTGTTTCTTCAGTACAATGTCGGCGACGGGCCCTTCAGGCGGTGTTCGGCCGATGAGTGTGCAGGAGTGCGACGATCATGGTGCATTATGGTTCCTTAGTGCGAGTGATAGTCATAAAAACCGGGAGATCGAGGCAGATCCAAGGGTGAAGCTTTTTTTCCAGGGATCAAAGCATTCAGATTTTTTGTCGCTTAGTGGCCGGGCAAGTATATCCCGCGATAAGGCGAAGATCAAAGAGTTGTGGAAGCCGGTGTTGAAGGTGTGGTTTACGGAAGGCGAGGATGATCCGCGTATAACGGTGATCCGTGTGGATCCTGAGGATGGCTATTATTGGGATAACAAGCATGGAAATGCGGTGGCAGGGGTGAAGATGTTGATCGGGGCCGCGATAGGGAAGACGCTGGATGATTCGATCGAGGGAACCCTCAGGCTCTAGCCTCCCCCAAAGGTTGTCAACCTTTTAAAGGTTGACAACTTCCCAAATCGCGGGGTTTAGGACGCTTCTATACCAGAAAACCTCTCCGCTCTCCCGCCATTAGACCCAGCTTCTCCGGTCTAAGCCTCAAGTTCCTTCTTCCCCGCCTTGTACCCCTTCAACGCATAATATAAGATATATGCGTACGCCGGTAATGTACACAGCAGAAACGCCGTGCTGTTATCCGTCGTACCGCCGTCCTTCAGCTTTGTGTAGATCTGCGGCACAATGGCCCCGCCCGCAATACCCATGATCAATATTGCCGATCCGATCTTTGTAAATCGTCCCAGTCCGGCAATGGCCAGCGGAAAAATCGCCGGCCACATCAATGCATTCGCCAAACCCAGCAGTGCAATGCATACGATCGCGGTATATCCTGTAGTGGCAAACACGGCAGCAGACAATATCAAACCCAACACAGCCGAGATTGCGAGCGCTTTCTGCTGGCTTACATATTTCGGGATCGTAAATATGCCAATGATATACCCAATCGTCATCGCGATCAATGTGTACATAGTGAAATTTTTGGTCTCGTCCAGCGGTATGCCCAACTCCCGGCCATACACCCCGATCGCATCACCGGCCAACACTTCAACTCCCACATAAAGAAAGAGACAGATAAAGCCAAGCACGAGATGAGGGAATTGTAACACGCTTGTCTTTCTTGTTTCCGAGCCTTTATCAACCACTTCTTCGCCATCCATATTTATCTCCGGAAGGGAGGAACGACGGATCATGACCGCAAGGATCACCAATACTATAGCCATCACCACGTACGGCGGGATCACTTTTTGCGCCAGATCATCCAGCAGACCATTGCGGGTTGCTGCATCTGTTGCAGTCGCAATGCTTTCTTCAATGGCCGTTGCATTTTTCAATACCAGTGCTCCGAGAATAAAGGGGCTCAGAATGCCTGCTACTTTATTGCATATGCCCATGATGCTGATCCGTTTGGCAGCGCTCTCGATAGGGCCAAGTATGCTGATGTATGGATTGGATGCTGTCTGCAGTAATGCCAGTCCTGCGCCCTGCACAAACAAACCAAACAGGAACAGGGCAAAGTTGCGGCTGTTTGCGGCGGGTATAAAAATCAACGATCCCATGGCCATCACCAGGAGACCAAGTGCCATACCATTTTTAAAACCTGTTTTGCGTAAAATATACGAAGACGGTATTGCCAGTACGAAATAGGCAATATAGAAGGCCGAGGCTACGAGAAAGGCCTGTGAATCACTCTCCAGGTCGCAAGCGAGTTTCAAGAAGGGGATAAGGGTCCCATTCAACCACGTCACAAATCCGAATACAAAAAATAATACACCGATGATGATGATCGCGTACCTGTTACTCTTTTGGGGCATAAGCAATTATTTAAGAAGCGGGAAAGTACAATGCGATGAGGAGAATATGCAATTTTGCACAAGCGTTTGCATGAAGGGTGACTAAAATTTCAAAATTAAAAATGAAAAATTTAGAATTTCAACCTGAACCTTAGCCTCAGCCTCAACCTTAGCCTTTCAAGAATCCGCAACCGTTTGCACGTCGATTATCCATCGTCAAAGCATAAGTTTGAGACTAAATTTTTATCATGACGAATTCGCTTGACAGACGAAAGTTCCTTCGCGACTCTGCATTGGCCAGTGCCGGGTTTATGTTTTTACCTGAAGCTCTCAGGGCATTTGCACCCGTACGAATGGATAAGGTGCGCGTCGGTATGATCGCCGTAGGACTGCGCGGGCAACTCCATCTTGAAGAAATGCTGAAAAGAAATGATGTGGAGATCATTGCCATGGCCGACCCTGATAAGAAGATGATGGCCATGGCCCAGGCACTGGTCCGTAAATACAATAAAAAAGCGCCGGTTGAATACACAAACGGTAAGACCGATTATCAAAACCTGCTAAAGAGAAAAGATATCGATGCTGTCTTCGTTGCATCCCCCTGGGAGTGGCACGCGGTACAGGGCATCGATGCAATGAATGCCGGAAAAATTGTGGGCATGGAGGTTAGCGGAGCGATCAAACTGCAGGACTGCTGGGATTTCGTCAATACATCCGAGAAGACCGGCATACCCATCATGCCACTTGAAAACGTTTGCTACCGCCGCGATATCATGGCAGTACATAACATGGTTACGAAAGGTATGTTCGGTGAAATTCTTCACCTGCAGGGCGGCTACCAGCATGATCTTCGCCCGGTTCTGTTCAATGACGGTATTGCCGCCTACAACAATGGTGTTGAGTTTGGTGAAAAGGGATACAGTGAAGCAAAATGGAGAACGCAGCATTATGTCGATCGCAATGGCGAGAACTACCCGACGCACAGCCTCGGCCCTGTTGGTACGATGATCGACCTGAACAGAGGCAACCGGCTGACTTCCCTGTCATCTATCGCCAGCAAGTCGCGCGGCCTGAACCTTTATGTAAAAAATCATCCCAAAGGCGGAGCGGATCATCCCAATGCAAAGCTTCGGTACAAGCAGGGTGATATCGTTACAACCCAATTACAGACTGCGAATGGTGAGACCATCGTGCTGACATTGGATACGTCATCACCCCGTCCGTACAACCTGGGTTTTCGCGTACAGGGTACTGCGGGTATCTGGCAGGATCATCATGGTGGAGAGTTTCATGAAGGCATGATCCACATCGATCGGGTCAGCAAACCTCACGAATGGGAAAACCCGGAGAAACTCATGAAAGAGCACGATCATCCGCTTTGGAAGCAGTTCGAGGCCAATGCTAAAGATTCTGGCCATGGTGGGATGGACTTCTTTGTGGACAATGCCTTTATCGAGTGTATCAAGAGAAATATACCCTTCCCGCTTGATGTCTATGACCTGGCAACCTGGTATGCCATCACGCCTTTGAGTGAGAAATCAATAAAAGAGGGCGGCAGCCTGCAAAAGATCCCCGACTTTACAAGGGGTAAATGGAAGACTCGCAAACCTGTGTTTGGGCGTACGACAGACTACTGATTTGAGGTTGATGCGAAGAAGAGCGGAGTGCGAAGAGCGGAGTGTGGAGTGTGGACCTGCTTGCCGGCAGGCAGGGTGTGGAGCATGGAGTCTTGAATCTCCCAGAAATTCACTTTTATAGTTCAGAAAATAAAGAGGCATATCATATTGTTGACACCTGGCTTCCGCAGGCAGGTCCGCACTCCGCACTCCACACTCTCTTACAACCTCGCAACTATTTCCTCCAGCTCTTCCTCTTTCTCCACAAGCCGCTGCAGCAGCGTCACCTGGTTCCCTGCACGTACCAGGTTATGCCCTGCATAAGCCGCACCATAGTAAACGTCACCCAGGAGGTGATCAGTGAGAAAACGAAGTGCCTGCATGTAGATCATGAATTTTCCCGCGAAGACCAAGGCCTGCTTTTCGGCAGCACTTAGTTCACCTGACATCTCCGAAAGATAACCTTCACAGATAGCGCGGAAATACTCTGTACGTATGGAGATTCGTGAAAAATCTTTCTCCTCCTCATTTACTGGCGAGAGGTAAGTACGCATCATGTCACCCGCATCGCTGATAAAATAACCAGGCATAACAGTATCAAGGTCGATCACACACAATCCAGCATCTGCGTTGTCGAAAAGAACGTTGCTGATCTTTGTATCGTGATGTGTAACGCGGATAAGAAAATTCGGATCCTCCTGGATCGCGCGATAGCGTTGCACGATCGCCTCCTGCGATTGGAGGTAATCCACGAGATTTTTGGCCTCGTCCAATCTACCTGGTTGGCCGGTTAGCAGTGCGGCATTGAACTGCTTATAACGGAGCGACAGGTTGTGAAAATCGGGCAGCGTGATAGCCAGTTCCTGCGCAGGAAACCCGGCCAGCAGCCTTGTGAACCGGCCGAACTGCCGCGCAGCCTCGTAAGCCTGGCGCGGTGTACTCACTACATCAATGCTGTGCGAATCCTGGATAAAACGAAAAACGCGAAAGTATCCCTCGCCATCAACAAAAAGCATATCATCGTTGCCGCTGGTGGATCTTGGCGTCACAAACAGGTAGTCAGGGTAATGCTGAGCGAGGTATTCACTGATAAGCCGGATATTTTTTGCAATACCTTCCGGTTTACGAAAAACGGAAGTATTGATCTTTTGCAGAATAAGATCTTCCTTATCCGAACTGACCCGCCATGTATGATTGATGAGACCCGTGCCAAATGGTTTTACATCCACTTCATGCTCGTTGAGACCATAGCCGCTTAGAATCGCTTGCATCATGAATTTCCTCTTATGTGTTGAAATTATCACATCATCATGAGTATCAGAAGTGCAAACGGTTGCGGGAACTGGGGCTGGGGGCTGGGGACTGGGTGCTGGGTGCTGGACTTGCCCTGAGCCTGTCGAAGGATGCTGGATGCTGGGAGCTGGATGTTGAATGCTGGACTTGCCCTGAGCCTGTCGAAGGGTGCTGGGTGCTGGATGAGGTTTCTAACCCCGGGATTAATCCCTGGGTTAATACGCCCGGTCCCTGAGTAGCGCATGAGCGAAGCGAATCCGCGTAT
>JAEZAM010000059.1 GCA_023430465.1 Bacteroidota bacterium
AAGAGAGCGAGAGCGGTTTTTAATTTTTCATTTTTAATACATAGGTACGCCCGGTCCCTGAGTAGCACATGACATTTTTTAATACATAGGTACGCCCGGTCCCTGAGTAGCACATGAGCGCAGCGAATGCGCGTACCGAAGGGACCTTAAGTCGGGGTGCTGGATGCTGGATACTGGATGCTGGATGTTGGATACTGGATGCTGGATGTTGGATGCTGAGACTGGATTGCTGTGAGCTGGGGACTGGATTGCTGAGAGCGGGAAAGAGAGCGAGAGCGGTTTTTAATTTTTCATTTTTACTTTTTACTTTTTACTTTTTTTAACTCCGCACTCCACACCCTGCCTGCCGGCAGGCAGGACCACACTCCGCACTTCTTTGGTACAATAGTTGGATTTTCTATAAAAAAGAATAATATGAAACTCCAGGCTACATTATTTCTCTTCTTCTTTACCATGGTGTTCTTCAGCAGTTGCGGCGTTGTGGAAGGTGTGTTCAAGGCTGGCATGTGGTGGGCATTTTTTCTTGTTGCGTTAGTCGTTGTACTCATCCTTTGGATCGTTTCCAAAACAAGAAAATAAGCTTCATCAACGTGAAGGGGTAAAACTTCCCCAACACAGTTATTTCAAATAACCATCGTTATGGAAGATAAAAAAGACGCGACTCCATTGCCTACAATGAAAGCAGTACCCGCTGAGGATGACCCGAAAGCAAAAGGCGATGCTGGTCAATCGGAGGATGAACCTACAGTAGAAGACACGCTGATTGATAACTCACCCCTGATTATTCCTCCATCGCTGGCCGATGCTACTGATGAAGAAGATGCTGGTAAAAATGGGGAATGAGTGGCTTAGGCCTTTGGTAACGTAAAGGAAAATGTACTGCCCTTGCCAGCCTTACTTTCAATATAAAGCTTACCATCGTTCTTTTGTAGGAACTCCTTGCAGAGCATCAGGCCGAGACCTGTCCCCTGCTCCTGCGCAGTACCGGTGGTGGTGTAAAAATTCTCTGCATTTATTTTTCGTATCTCTGCCTGCTCCATGCCCTTACCGGTATCGGTGATCATTACCTTAACGAAGAATTCAAAGGATTCTGTCTTTATCGTCACCTTTCCGCCCTTTGGAGTAAACTTGATAGCATTCGAAACAATGTTTCTGACCACCAGGCAGATCATGTCCCTGTCTGCCCAGGCTAACAATGGATCCGCAAGATTTTCCAGGGTAATGGATTTCTGTTCCGCCTGCAGGTGCATCGGCTTGAGTACATCATGGATCAGTTTATCCACTTCGAGCTCCTGCGGTCTTACTATATGTGCCTTCATCTGGCTCTTTGCCCATTGCAACAGGTTTTCCATCAACCCCACTGTATAATTCAGATCATTCTTGATATCCGGCACCATCTCCTTGATCTCTTCAGCCGGCATATCCTGCTGTTGAATGTGTTCAAAGAGATTACGCAGCGCATACAGGGGTGACTTGAGATCATGAGAGATTACAGAAAACAGATTATTCTTCAATGAATTCAGTGATTCCAGTTCCTTTGCCTGCTGCTGGATCTCAACATTATTATTCTGCAGCACATTATTGTATATCGCGTTTTCCGTCTTTATCAGGTAAAGACCATAGAAGATATAAAGTATGGCCAGTCCCTGGTTAACCAGGTAAAGTGGATAATTCACCGTTGCCAGCTCATACCTGTAAGACTTCAACACGACTGCCAGGATAAAGTAACTGATCATCGAGAACCCGATCGCGAATACCATGTACCCGATATCACGAATGAAGAACACCGCCAGGATGCCATATAAAATAAAAGTGAGTTCGACACCAAGACTGATCCCGTTGATATAACTCACGCAGGTAAAAATGGGATAAAAGGTGAAATACACGAGCAGGGCCACATCATATTTCCGGTTCACGTTCAGCAGCAGCACGATCACACTGACCATGGCGGGCAGGCTGGTGATCACCCATCCCCTTGCTGGTATCTCACTGGTGTATAAAAAACCAATCAACGGTACGAGGATGCCCGTGGCTAATTGAAAAACATTGAGATGATTGAAAATGCCCAGCTTGGTTTTTGCACGGCCTTCGATACCATCTTCCATTCCGATGGATCCGATGTAAGAAAGCGTCCTGTTTGTGCGCTGCGCAACCGCATGCAGCCACTCCTGCCATCGAATGGCGGAACGGGGCTGCGGGAGCCTGAACTGTAATAACTGGTACAGATACCTCATAGTGGATTGGATCGGTCGGTTGACGAGGCCTTAAAATAGAACAAACTTTTGGCTTTTTCTAGTGCTCCCAGCTAAAATGTTGTTTTTCAACCAGCCGCAATAAAAAAGCCGCCCTTTTCAGCTTGAAAAAGGGGCGGCTGACTGTTCTAACAAATTATTTCTTTTTCAGAATGATCTTTGACTGGGAAAAATTATAAGCCGCATCAAGAATCTCCAGCATCTTGTTCCACTGAGCTGTCTGAAACTGGCCTGCCTTATACATTTTTTTTACATCGATGATCAGCTTTCCGTCTTCCAGCACTGCGGTCGTCACGAAACTGCCGCATTCATTGTCTACAGTTTTGTTCAGCGCCTCTATCCCTTTGACGTCATAGCCTTCGGGCACCGGCAACACGATGTGCCAGAGAAGGCGTCGCGCATAACGAACATCGATAGGTACAGTGCGGTTGCGCTCCTCCTTCATGATCTTGGCCTGCTGGCCTATCAGAGCCGGCAATGAGAGAATGATGTCTGTTCCGGCCACTGCAGTAAGACCGGTTAATATGAAATCCTCATTGTACCGGATAAATCGCTTCTTATGACTGCGACCATCCTGCTGTACACGGAAGCCCATGTATTTTTCTACCGTAACCTCATACTCGCTTTCAGCCATCGACTTCATCAACTTTGGCTTTTCTTCTTTCCATTCCTTTTTTGTTTTGGTAAATTCTTCGGTCATTTTCGCCTGCTCGTTATTTGACAGCCCCTCCCACATCCCGCTGCCGTCGTAGTTGCGATAGTCGGACTCCATAAATGGTGTGAAGGAAAGCACATCATCAATCACGTCGTCTTTTACCAGGCCCTTTGCTTCCACCGTTTTATCAACAGTAAGGTTGACAAATGATGTATCGAGGGTCAGGTTGATCTGCGTTGCAATCACGTTCGCTGTTGTGTCGCTGACAGGGATCACATCACTTACCGAAGCATTGGCATCACGGTAGTCAAACCGGATGCAGGCATTGCCTGCCAGGTGTACGGGCACTTCTTCGGGGTTAAGATGTTCATTTGGGTTGCAGTAGTAACGACCCTTGTATTTGATAGCCCAGGCCACCTCCTGCGTAAACGCAAGCTTACCTAATTGAGTACGATGATTCGGGGCTGATACAATGATCTCATGTGCTATCTTTTTCCGGTCCAACAGGCTGGAAAATACCTTGGCAAACGCAAAATCACTCCAGTTCCGGTAAAGCGTTCTGCCCCTGATGGAATAATATGCTTTACGTACATAATCGTCCTCAGCAGCATCAGTGGCGCCCGCTTTTTTCAATGAACGATAGAGACCTTCCACAGTTGAGGGGATCGAGCTTGTGAGGCCAAGTGTGTAATCGCCCGTGTTCTCAAGTTTTGAAGGGTTGAACCAAAATGTTTTTACCTTCTCTGACAGCTCCTCCGTAGACAGATCACGCTTCATATCGCTTTCGTCCTTGAACCAGACAAACCCTTTGCCTTTGTTGCGGGCATAGGTAACCTGGAATTTCACGGAAGGCTGCTCAATGAATTCATTGATGAAACGCGTATCCTCGCGTTTATCACGATTGTCATCGACCCAGCGGTAAACCTTTTTACCACCGGAAACAGTTTGTACAAACTCGGGAGCACCTTTCAGGCTTTTGTAACCAATGTGATATTTATCATCCTGCGTCACCACCTCGATGATCTGGCGTGAAACGGGCATCTCGCGGTTACACACATAATACACAGGCTCAAACTCTTTGTAACTGGGATTTGAACTATACTCCTGCGTGTTGAAATTGATAAATTCATATTCGATCATATCGCCCTCTTCAAGATCCGGTATGGGAAGCTTGAAAAATACCGGCCGGTAGGCTGCCGACACCTTTGTATCGGTATAGCTGCGAAAGGTAGACGGCACCGTACGGATATCTTCCACCCTGACCGCATCTTTCAGATCCACTGCCTGGATCGATCCATCCTTCTTTATCACCCTGGCCGCAAAAGCATCACCTTCGGCGGAAAAGCGAAAATAAAGGATGGAATACTGGTCAAGAGAATACTTATCCTTCAATACGATCTTGCGGCGCTCCGTTTCCTCCACCAGCATGCTGGTCTCATTTAGCGCATTGGCCCAGTAGATCGATGTGCCCAGAGAAACCGGTGCAAGCATCAGCCCGAGGAGGTTACGGCCGATCCGTTTTCCAGTACTTATCCCCTTTTTATCAAAATCGAATTTTGTTTTCTGGCAAAGGATCACGGCACTTTCATTGTTCCACTTGCCGGCATTTGCGGCAATATTGAAATCAGGATCCTCGCTGAGCAGTGGGGTCTGCTTCAGATTTTTCTCCATCGCATCCAACTGGCGCTGGCTAATGCGTTGCTGCGCCTGGATAGATATACAGGCAACCAGCACCGCAAGCAGTAAAAGAGTCTTTTTCATTCTGGTAATTATGGTAGTTGAATTGAAATATTGTTGCGATTGAATTCCCTGATCTTCGCCACGAAGCTTTTCCACTTGTCGAAATCAGCATTGTAAATGACCGGCGAGTTCATAAGGAATTTTTTACGGAGTATGATGGAATTGCCTTTGATCTCATAGTCCGCTTCCAGATTATTGGTATGAAATGCGGCCTCGAACTTCTTCGGGATGGATGCCGCCTTTGCATTGGGAGGCAATTGCAATGTTATCTCATCCTTCGCCAGGAATACATTGTCCAGGTCATACGGGTTCTGGCGATCCTCATCGGGCGATACGTTCACGATGCTTGACGGTACAAAATCGATGCTCGTATAGCAAAGCTTGTCAACCGTTGTCACCCTGTTGGTAAACTCAATGTCGCCTTCAATGACCAGGGGTATGTCCCGATCACGGAAATCGGAGGTCTTGACATTGGTCGCATCTGCGTTGTTGCTGTTCAGCTCAATCAGTGACTGAATAAATTTCTTTCTCTTGTCCGATGGAATACCATTGTACACGTTGTGGAAATAATTCTTTGCTTCGCCATCGAACGTGAGCTTCACGTGGCCGGTGATCTTGTCACCTTTCAACTGGAGATTGGCACTGGTGAACAGCAGGTTTTCATCCATCTGCGGCAGGGGTACTTTCTCCAGTTTGTATGCGTCACCATCCTGTACGAGCACTGTCTTTCCCTGGATACGGTAGGCGTTGCGGCCGAGGGGGGCATATTTCTCCGTGCCATCAAGAAAATAAGTTGTGCCACCATGATAAAGCACACTGATGGCGTGGTTGTCCACACACATAGATTGTATTTCGGTGTGGTCATAGGGTATATCCCTCGTGCCGATCCATGCGAAATGCGCGTTGTAGCCGGCAATCTTGAGCATCTCCGTAAGCAGGTTAGCCATGCCTTTGCAATCGCCATATTTGTTCTTATAAACTTCCTGGACAGTCTGTGGTACAAAACCGGCATATCCTTCTTCAAAGGCGATGTAGCGGATGTTATCCTGTACCCAGTAATACAGGGAACGGATCTTCTCCTGGTCAGTAGCTTTACCTGCAGTAAGTGTAGCCACTTGCGCTTTGATCGCATCGGTATTGTTGGAGGCTTTTTTGTACAGGTAATTATACCAGTTGTAGAGATCGCCCAGGGTTTTAAACCCGTTATAGGTTTTTTGATCAACGGTAAAACTCCTGACCGTGATCACCAGGTGCGGAAGATAGTATGGCCGGCCAAGTGATGAAGCTTCCTGTTTTACCAGGTTGAAATTATCTGCTGTGTAGGTGTACGTGGTGAAACCTTTTTCTTTTTTCACATCCTTCTTGATCTTGTAGCCTGGTCCGAAATTTTTCTCAATGATGTCAAGCTCAAGCCATGAAGGAACTTTG
Organism: Bacteroidota bacterium; assembly: GCA_023430465.1. Taxonomy (GTDB): domain Bacteria; phylum Bacteroidota; class Bacteroidia; order Chitinophagales; family Chitinophagaceae; genus JAEZAM01. The sequence continues at coordinate 6,076 of JAEZAM010000059.1, forward strand.
AAACTCACCGTCTGTTTCGAAACGGGTATATGATGGTGAAAAAATATCCGGGTGAGATATTTTGCATCGGTGTAGGTATAATCGTAGAGGAAGCGTGAACGCTGTCCGCTTTCTTCCGCTTTGAAACCATACCACTGGCCGTAATTATCATCGAGGAAGATGTTTTCATCGGTCAATGAAACACGTTCGGGGGGATAGCGCTGGCTTTTGAAATTATTCCTGTACCAGATCTGGAAATCGTAGTTGGTGAGCTTGAGAAACTGGTTATAAGGCAGCAGGTAGCCGACAATAGCTTTGCTTTCCATGGATACGAGTTCCACATTGCCCTTTTCTTCGGCAACGACGATTGGCGCGCCCTCGAGCCCCTTGCCGGTTTTGAAAGAGAACTGCCGCTCCACCAGGGAGGCGCCATAACTTGCTTTGCGATTGATTTTTTTCAGGGCTCCTGCCTGGATAGCTCCCTCCCCGTCAGCGGTCTGGGATTGCGCCTGTACGAAAATGACGGCGCATAGCAATAGCAGGGAACACACGGTACGTTTCCTCATAATGTAGTTTTGGATGCCTGCAAACATAGATATTTACCTGAAGGAATACCAGCCCCGATTCATGTTTCTTTTCAGGGCCGGGTGGCTGAAAAGTTTACCTGTCGCGCATTTTGGCATTGTATCTTTGTTGCTGCTATGTTTACCCTCCCGGGTATGACAAGCATTTTTCACAGGTAATACCTGCCTAACCAAACCTTTAGCCTATCAACCAGCCCACGCATAGCATTACGGCCCCGACCGCCACCTATAGTTTGCGCCAGATCCGGATAGCTGTTTCGGCTTTCTTTTTCAGCCAGGGACTTTGTTTCGCCTCCTGGGCCAGCCGCATTCCGGATCTGAAAACTTCCCTGGAGCTCAGTGATGCCGGGCTGGGCAGTATCCTGTTAGCCTTGCCTGCAGGCCAGTTACTGGCGATGCCATTCTCCGGGCGGCTGGTCACCAGATTCGGCAGCAGGAAGATCCTGCGGGTTTGTGCGCTGCTGTATGCCCTTTGCCTGACCAATATCGGCCTTGCTGCGGCGCCGTGGCATCTTGCCTTTGCCCTGTTCTCCTTCGGTGTTTGTGGCAACATGTGCAACATTTCTGTAAACACCCAGGCCATCCGCGCTGAGAAACTTTTTGATCGTCCTATCATGACCTCGTTTCATGGAGTATGGAGTGCCGCAGGTTTTTGTGGAGGTGCTCTTGGCTGGTTGATGACCGGAATACGCCTCTCTCCTTACATTCATTTCTGGATCGTAGCGGCCCTGGTCATGACCACCGTACTTATCGCACAGCGATACCTGCAAAGCGGGCGCTCGGCGGTAACGGAGAAAAAGCCATTCTTTTCGCGACCCGATGGCATGCTCATGCAACTCGGCATCATCGGCTTTTGCAGCATGGCAAGTGAGGGTGCCATGTTCGACTGGAGCGGGGTCTATTTCAAACAGGTAGTCGGCGCACCTGCACATCTTGTTGTATTGGGCTATACCTCGTTTATGATCATGATGGCAACCGGTCGATTTCTTGGAGACAGGCTGATCGTCCGGTATGGGAGGAAAAAGATGTTGCAGGGAAGTGGTTTACTGATCTCCGGCGGACTTTTCCTGGCGGTGCTGTTCCCACATATCGTGACAGCAACGGCAGGCTTTCTCACCGTTGGGCTGGGCGTTTCGTCGATTGTGCCAATGGTGTATAGCAGCGTTGGACGGGTGTCAAAAATACCACCGGGGATGGCACTTGCTTCTGTATCGAGTATAAGCTTTCTGGGTTTCCTGATGGGCCCGCCACTGATTGGCTATATCGCAGAAATATCCAACCTGCGATACTCGTTTGCAGTCATCGGATTGCTGGGTATTGCCATCACCTTTATGGTAGGCAAACTCAAAGCATTGCATTGATCATTTTCCCATTGCATAACTGATGCCACCGGCCAGGTGATCAAGGAAAAGTGGATCCGTATAACTTTCATCTGTATGGCCGAGGGCCGTATAAAAGGAACGGCCGCCATCATAATCATGGTACCAGGCAACAGGATGAAAGTCCCCATTTTTTCCGCCTTTGTAGGAAGCCTCATCGACGGTCATCAGGATATTCATCTTACCCCAGTTTGCATCTTTAAAGTTATACCACTCATCCCATTTGCGCCATTCGGCTGGTAAGCCACGGGTTGCAGGAAAGTCTTTATTGGTAATAACAAGCCTTGCGGTCTGTTGCTCGGGGTGATTAAGAAAATATGCCCCAACCAGCTTATTGTACCATGGCCATTTGTATTCTGTATCGCAGGCGGAGTGAATGCCCACAAACCCTCTACCTGACCGGATGTATTTTTCAAACGCTTTTTGTTCACGCTCGCCAAGCACATCACCCGTGGTATTCAGGAAAATGACAGCCTTGTATTTCCTGAGATTTTTGGTGGTAAAAGCGAGTGAATCTGTGGTGGCCTCCACCGCGAATCCTTTTTCAGCGCCCAGTTTTTCCAGGGCCCTAATACCCGCAGGGATGGAAGTATGATACCACCCGTTTGTTTTGCTGTAAACAAGCACACGTGGCGGGGCTGGTTTGCCGGAAAATAGCAGAATGGCAAACAGGGCGATGAAGAGGAAAAGGGAGAGTTGTTTCATTCAGGGAAGTTAAAAAATGAAAATTGAAAATTTCAACCTTTGTTGCGTGTAGATTCCGAGGCTTCCGGAGCAAAACAGCCTTTCACGCAAATCCCGAGGGATCGGGACGAAGCCTCGGGAGCAAAGAGAGCAAAGACCTTTAGATGATAAAGGCTTTCTTCAGATTGATGATTTTAGCAGAAATTAGAACAAGAAGCGGGATGAACCTGTTCACAGTCGTTTATCAGGTCCCTTCGATACGCTAACTCACTTCGTTCGTTAGTTACTCAGGGACCGGGGCGTAATTGGTTTCCAAGGGAAATGACCTGGCTGGATACTGGATGGCTGGATACTGGATCGCTGGATGAATGAATGGCTGGATAGTCGAGGGCTGGATACTCTCTAAAAAGGACGCGCATTGGATACAATGGGGAGAAAGAATACGGCATAACATGCGCGGCCGCAGGCAAAGCTGGCGGGCGCCCGGGGGATATAACTAACCAACATAACTGTAGGAAGCGCCATCGTCAGCTTTAGCGCATCACTATGCCGTATTCCCCCATTGGATCC
>JAEZAM010000153.1 GCA_023430465.1 Bacteroidota bacterium
CCCTGAGAGTGAGAAAGAGAACGAGAGCGGGTTGCCCGTGGCTTTTTAATTTTTCATTTTTCATTTTTCATTTCAAATTGAAGAATACGCCCGGTCACTGAGTAGCACATGAGCGCAGCGAACGCGCGTACTTGCCCTGAGCCTGTCGAAGGGTCGAAGGGACCCTAAAATCCGGATGCCGGATGCTGGATGCGAAAGCGAGATTAAAGCAGTGTTCATAAAAAAATAAGCGGGAAAACCGAACAACCTGGAACGCCATTGGTTTTGTTGATGCCACTGCCTGCCGACAAGCCATGAAAGTGGCCTGCGTATTGCAGACCAAATCTGTGCCCCGCCTATTGCGAATCGATTGACTAACACTCATTCGTAGCGCGCGGGGGTGGTGGAAAAAATAAAAATGTTATCTTGCACCTGAATACATGACCGTCAAAAGGAAAAAATACACAGGTTTTCAGCTTGGATCAAGCATCTTCATGATCCTGGCACTGCTGTGGCTGACCATCAGCCTTCCTTTTGTTGTGGGTGCCCAGATGGAACAGTCCGGTGCAAAGGCGGGCCAGGTTTGCCCGTTGACCACTGACGAGGAAGAAAGCTGCAACCCCTTCTCCAATACCACGGAAGAAAAAACTCCCAACCCGAATTCTTTTTCTGAAGAATACCTGCACGATCACAATCATAGTGATGCCGTGCTTGTTGCTGTCTCTACCGTTCACAAATCTGAAGATGACGGCACTTACATCGCCTTTCATGGTGAACTACTCGTTCCACCACCCAACTTCATCTAAGAAGTTCTCCCTTTTTGCTGTAATTCCTTAAACAACATCGGCCTTCGGCAGAGGCCTTCATATTCTGTAACCATGCACCGGTATACCCGTGTGCAGTCAATTCCTCTATGATGAGAAAGCATTCAAAAGAGTACCTCGAGAAATTAACTCCTTCCCAGGGCTATGACCTTTTGGTCGAAGGAAACAAACGCTTCGTCAACAACCTGAACGAAGACCATGACCATCTTGAACTGATCAACCAGACACGCGAAGGACAGTACCCGTTTGCGGTAGTGCTGAGTTGTATGGATTCCCGTACATCATCGGAGCTGATATTCGACCAGGGCCTGGGCGATCTGTTCAGTATCCGCATTGCGGGCAATATCGTCAACGAAGATATCGTCGCCAGTATTGAATACGCTGTGAAATATGTTGGTTCAAAAGTGCTCATGGTCCTCGGCCACACGGAGTGCGGTGCAATCAAGAGTGCCAAGGCAGCCGTGGAAGACGGACATATCACGGGTCTTCTGAAAAAGATCCACCCTTCACTAAGCAAGGCGATGCTGATGGATGATGATTGCTGCATGCATGATGATAAGGTGGCTTACGCCAATGTTGAAAACAGCCTGGAAGAGATCATCACAAAGAGCGAGATCGTAAAGAAAATGTTTGAGAAAGGAGAGATCGGCCTTGTCGGTGGTGTGTATAACATCGAGACAGGCGTAGTTGATTTCTTTAAAAATCTCACGAATCAAAAAAAGACCAGCCGCAAACTGGTAACCGTATAAAAGGTATAAACTGATAAAGATGAAACTGACAACGAAATATTTGAAGACAGATGTATTATCCGGTATGGTGGTCTTTCTTGTTGCGCTGCCGCTGTGCCTTGGCATAGCGGTCGCGAGTGGCGCCCCGCCGTTTGCCGGAATTATTTGTGGTGTGATCGCAGGTATTGTGGTTGGTTTCCTCAGCGGCTCCAACGTCAGCGTTTCCGGTCCGGCAGCGGGTCTGATCGCCATCGTGCTTGTTGCCATCACTGACCTGGGATATCCCGTATTCCTCGCAGCAGTGGTGATAGCGGGTGTGATTCAACTGTTACTCGGCTTTCTGAAAGCGGGCAGTATCTCCAGCTACTTTCCCAACGCCGTGATCGAAGGTATGCTGGCAGCCATCGGTATTATTATCATCAAGAAAGAGCTCCCGCATGCCATTGGCTATGACAAGGCTCATGAGGGTGATTTCTTTTCCCTTGAAGCCGGTGCCGATACCGGCCTCATTTCAGAGATCGTGAGCGCCGTTAACTATGCTCACCTCGGTGCTATCGCCGTAGCGATAGTATCATTCGGTATCCTTATCGCCTTCATGAAAGTGCCAGCGCTCAAGAAGATCAAACTGATCCCCGGCGCACTCATCGTGGTGATCGTAGGTGTACTGATGAATGAAGCGTTCAAGGCAACAGGCTCCAGCCTGGTCATTTCCCAGGAACACCTGGTGACGCTCCCTACCGCTTCCAGTTTCAATGAATTCATCGGGCAGTTCATCACCCCCGATTTTACAGCCTTTTCCAACCCTGCTGTCTGGATAACCGGCCTCACCATTGCGATCGTAGCAAGTGTGGAGACCCTGTTATGTATCGAGGCAGGCGATAAGATGGACCCGCTGAAGCGATATTCCAGCGGTAACAAGGAACTTAAAGCGCAGGGCGTGGGCAATATCCTGTCAGGTATGATTGGTGGTCTGCCAATGACTTCAGTAATTGTCCGGACCTCTGCAAACGTGAATGCCGGCGCACGCACACGCCTTTCAGCCATCAGCCATGGTGTATTCCTGCTTCTTTCTGTGATACTGCTGCCTACTGTGCTGAATAAGATCCCGATGGCCTGCCTCGCTGCCATCCTGATCATGATCGGTCTCCGGCTTGCAAGCCTTAAAGTATTCCGTCACATGTGGCACATGGGTAAACACCAGTTCATTCCATTTATCGTCACAGTGGTGGCGGTAGTACTTACAGATCTCCTGAAAGGTGTTGGGATCGGTCTGGCAGTAAGCATCTTCTTTATCCTGCGTGGTAATATGAAACTGGCTTACTTCTTCAAGAAAAGCAAACACCGCGACGGCGAAACGATCTTTATCAACCTGGCCCAGGAAGTATCATTTCTGAACAAGGCAGCCATCAAACAAACACTGGCGCACCTGCCTGAGAACAGCAAGGTGATCATTGATGCCGCCAATACCGTATACATTGACCAGGATGTACTCGAGCTTATCCGTGACTTCCTTAATTATGGATCAAAGGATAAGAATATCGAGGTATCCCTGGTGAACTTTAAACCAGCGTATAAAATGGAAGATTCGGTCCGTGTACACTCCGAACAGGAAGTACGCATGGAACCGGAGATGGAGAAGGAGCTGGTCAACTAACCATCAACAGATGAACAAAAACCCGGCGCTTGCGCCGCACCAACTGCATGAGATAAAAAATGGCGGGGTCATCGAGCAGCACGTGCTCGATGAACTCCGGCATTATCTTCCTTCGCAAACACCGCTGAAGGATTTCATCCATCATAATTCATTGCATGCATTTCAGCACATGCCGTTTTATGACGGGATATTCCAGGCTGCTGCGATATTTGGTTACCAGGTAACCCTGCAACTGTCTGAATACAGACAACTTTACAAAACCGGCCGGATCACCGGGCGCGCACTGGATGATGTGCTTATCCGCCGCAAGATTCACCAGCAGAGCATTATCTGGAAAAAGCGATTGCTGGAAAAAAAATACAGCCCTCCCTCCGATCCACGCGTGGGTGAAATTCGCCACCAATGGAAACTTCAGTACAAGATCGACCTGGATAACCGTGTTCACCCAACCCTGTTTCGTATCCTTGCCGCCTACCTCGACCAGGGTGTCGCCTCCTGGCAAATGCCCATTCATCCCGATGGCTTTCTTGCAACCATCCGGGAAATGGAGAACAAAACATTCAGCCATATCTTCAGGAATGGCCGGGCA
>JAEZAM010000111.1 GCA_023430465.1 Bacteroidota bacterium
CCTGCTTGCCCTGAGCCTGCTTGCCCTGAGCCTGTCGAAGGGTCGAAGGGTTGCGTGAAACAGACTCAAATCTCAAGTATCCCCACCAGGTTTTCTGAACTGACCGGTGCCGATGTATGTTGGTGAGCTACCTTCCAGCCAGCCGGCGTTTTGGTAAACCCAAGCGTGATCCTGTTTTTCATGCTGCGCAAAATGGTTCCATCCGGTGCTATCGCTGCAAACGTGATGAGAGCATGGGCAAACCCAAGTTCACCTGATTCTTGCACCATGATGTCTTCAAACCCTACTCTTACCTGCTCTTCGCCCAGCGAGCTAAGCCAGTCGCGCAAAATGGTTTTCCAAACCTGGCTGTCCGTGATGCGGCCCGTATCCCACATATCAAAAACCGTCAACTCTTCATGATAAAGCGCGATCATCGCGTCGGCATCCCTGTCCCAGGCTGCACGAGTGTAGCTGTCGAAAAAATCTTTGATCTCCATATCTTTTTTATCTATTCTCTCAGAATAGTTTTTCACGCACCCCCCAAAGCCCCCGGGGCAAAGTGAGCAAAGCCCACTGAACCTACTCTTCTTCGCTGGTATTCTTCATCTTCATCAACAACGAATACGCACCCTTCACCACAATTTTTTTATCATCAAAATTACCGGAAACCGAGATCCGGTTATCGGAAAGAGCGCCGGCTGATACTTCCACCATCCTGTACGTCCTGGCTCCCGTTTCAACAAACACATAGTCCCTGTTTTCCCAACTCACTACCGCATCTTCCGGCAGGAACTGCCCTTCCTCATCTTTCAGATTCAGTTCCGCATTCATATACATTCCCGGTACAAGGCTTTTGTCGTACCGCCTGAAATGACAGTGGACTTCACCGTTTCCTCCCTCATTCAAACTTGGACTTATCAGGATCACTTCCGCCGCATATTTTATATCCGGTTCTGCATTTGTAAACGCAGCTACCTGCTGCCCGATCTTCACCCGTTGAAGATCACGCTCAAACACCGTGAGGTTCAAATGAACTCCTGCCGGATCGATCAACTCCATGATCGCTTCAGACGGCGTTACATATTTTCCTGTATTGACATTCACCTTTATCACAAAACCATCTATCGGCGAATACACGCTAATCCGTCTTGATAAATTTCCGTTGCCCAACCGGGCTGCATTGATATTTATCACCTTCAGTTTTTCAGTAAGTGCCATCAACTCGATCTTCAGGTTTTGATGCTCCGCTTCTGCCACCTGCAGCACCTTGTCGCTGCCTGCCTTGGTCTGGTTCAATTCCCGCTGCCTGGCAAGTTCCTTGTCTGCATAATCCAATTTGTTCTTCACGCTCAGATAATCCTGCTGCAATTGGATGTATTGCGGATCCTCCATTTCTGCGATCACCTGTCCCTTCCGAACCTGCATTCCCGGAAGCAGACTCGTTGACCTCAAATAACCACCCAGTGGAACGCTTACAGATACCAGGTTCTGCGGTGGGACATCGATGCGACCCTGCAGCCGCAACGTCTGGCTGATTTTTCCCCGGCTGACCTGGCCTGTTTGCAAATCAATGTTTGCCGCCTGCTCAGCCGTCAGGCTCACTTCATTTTGATTGCCTGCCTCCGCCACTTTCTCTTCTGCAGGAGTGCTGCAGGCTACTATCGCAACAATAGTCGATGCGACTAACGCTCTTACAATTGCCTTCATGATCATTTTATTAATAAGTAGTTTAATGCTGCAGTCGTGTTATTTAACTCGAGTACAGCCTGGTAATAAGACTCCTTCAGACCGATCACCTGGTTGTTTGCGTGCGTCCATTCGAGATAGTTAATCTCCCCGGTACGCAATTGACTACTTAGCGCAGCCGCGGCCTGGTCTACCGTTGCAAAACCTTCCCGTTCCAGCCTTGTCACCAGCGAACGCTGCTCCACATATTGCGAAACAGCCGTCCGAACCTCATTCGCGAGCTGCTGGCTGACATGCTTTGTCTCAGACCGTTGAACCTGTTCCTGCACCCTCGCTGCCCTGACCCGGTTTCGCTGAGCTCCCCCAAACAGCGGAACATTCAGACCAAGCTGGAAAGAGTGAAACCGATCGCCGGCATCCAGGCGGATGCCATCATTCAGGCTGCTGTTGTTATACCCCACGCTGATTTGCGGCAGCAACTTCGCTTTTTCGACCCTCGTGTTGGCATCCGCTATTTTCTCTTCCTGACGCAGCAATGCCAGCATAGGGTGTGTTGACCACGCGGCGGTGTCCGACAGCGTCACTGGCAGCTTTATGGAATCGGCAACGGGCCTGACGAGTTCTTCCGTGTTCAGCAAAAAGGCCAATTGCTGCCGTAAAGTCGTCTCACGGATAGCGAGGTTTGTCAATTTCGTGTTCATCTGCATCAACTGATGTTCAGCACTGGTTTGTTCGAGCACATTGCTTTCTCCGCTTTTGACGCGAAGCGTTGCAAGTTCCAGGAGTCTTCTGAATGACGAATCCGCCCCGGTGTAAAGCTTTTTTACCTGTTCCAGCACCAGCAATTCGTAGAAAACCTCTGTGGTGAGCTTCGTCAGCTCTGCGCGGGTTACATCGCGTCGGATCACGGCTGCTTTCCATTCCTCCAGCAGCGCATTTTTCTGTTGTGCATACACGCCGGGCAAATGAAAACTCTGACTGATGCTGAACCGGTGATCCGTCAAAGGACTGTTGTATTTCCCGTATTCACCCATAACATTCAATGGTGAAATAGTGACACTGGTCTTGTTTAATAGTGCCCGGTAATCTGCCCGGAGCTGCTGCGTTTCCAACCGGGTGTTGTTTTTATATACACTATCCAGGGCTTCGGAAAGCGTCACCGGGCGTTGAGCAGAAGCGCTGATATGGCAGAGGCCCGCCAGCAACAGCAGCACCATTGCCGGGTTTATCCTTTTGCGGGAGAGTCGGATTCCTTTTTCGAAAGCGACGTACAATATGGGCAGCAACAGGAGAGTGAGCAACGTTGCGATCATCAGCCCGCCGATCACAACGGTGGCCAGTGGCCGTTGCACTGAAGCACCGGCCCCATTACTTAATGCCATTGGCAAAAAACCCAGCGAGGCTACCAGCGCTGTCATCAGCACGGGTCTTAGCCTTGTGCGGGTACCTTTCAAAACAACTTTATGCATATCCGATTCTCCATTTTTCCGAATATTATTGAATTCCGCAACGAGGACGATGCCATTCAGCACCGCGATACCGAACAGTGCAATGAATCCTACGCCTGCACTAATGCTGAAAGGAAGCCCCCGCAGCGCAAGCAGAAATATGCCCCCTATGGCCGAGAGCGGGATGGCTGTGTAGATCAGGAGTCCGTATTTGACAGATCCAAAAGCGAAATAAAGCAGGAGAAAAATGAGGATGAGCGAGACGGGCACTGCAATCTGTAACCGGGCTTTGGCCTCATTCAGATTTTCGAAGGAACCTCCGTAAACGATCGAGTAACCCGTTGGCAGAGCGATCTGCGACTCCACTTTTGCCTGTAGCTCTTTTACGATACTTTCAACGTCCCGGCCGGCGACATTAAAGCCAACCAGGATACGCCGCCTGGTGTCTTCCCGTTGGATCTGGCTGGGACTATTGACCAGTGACACCTCAGCCACCTGCGACAGCGGTATCTGGTTGCCAAACGGTGTAGGTATCAGCAGTTGTTGAACGTCCTCTATGCTTTTTCGTTTAGCTGTTTCCAGGCGGACCACAAGATCAAAACGTTTCTCGCCTTCAAATACAAGACCTGTGCTTTGTCCCGCAAACGCAGTGTTGATATTGCGGTTTACTTCCGCAATCGTGAGTCCATACCTGGCCAGCGCGGGCCGGTTATAATCGATCACGATCTGCGGTACGCCGGCGATCTGTTCTACATACACCTCCGTTGCGCCATCTACGGTCCTGACCACGTTGCCCAGTTTTTTTGCATAAACCGCCAGCGTATCAAAATCCTCTCCGAAGATCTTGCACACCACATCCTGCCGCGCACCGGTCATCAGTTCATTGAACCGCATTTGAACCGGGAACTGAAAACTGGTCGTGATACCCGGAACCTCGCCAACGACGGCCGCCATTTTTTCCGCAAGCTCATCGAAGCCGGAGGCCGATGTCCATTCTTCTTTTGGTTTGAGATTGATGATCATGTCACCCATGTCCATGGGGAGAGGCTCAGTGGGCACCTCGCTGCTGCCAATCTTGGTAACGACATTCCTTACTTCCGGAAACCGTTCCTTCAAAAGACCAGCAGCCTTTTGTACATTTTCAATAGTTGTATTCAGATTACTCCCGGATAATACCCTGGTTTCAACGGCAAAGTCGCCTTCTTCAATTGATGGGATGAATTCGCCACCGAGATGACTTAGCACTACCAGGGCACTGGCGAAGAGCCCGATCACAATGGCAATCACAGTTTTTGGAAAGCGGAGTACACGCGAGAGCAGTTGCTCATACCGTCTTTCAACTTTGATCATTACCCGGTCCGAAATATTCGGTTTTGTTTTTAGTTTCCGGCTCAGCACCAGGCTTGACATCATAGGTATATAGGTGAGGGAGAGAATGAATGCACCGAGCAGCGCAAAGGCAACAGTTTGAGCCATCGGTTTGAACATTTTCCCCTCAATACCCTGCAGGCTGAAAATAGGCAGGTACACGATCAGGATGATGATCTGACCAAAGACAGCACTGTTCATCATCTTTGAGGAAGCGCTGTTTACCTCCCGGTCCATTTGATCCTGCGAGAGCGACTGCGCTCCCGCGAATTTCCGGCTATGGCTTAACTGGTGCATCACAGCTTCCACAATGATCACTGCCCCATCCACGATAAGGCCGAAGTCGAGCGCCCCAAGGCTCATCAGGTTTCCGCTCACGCCAAACAGATTCATCATGATGATGGCGAACAGCATCGACAACGGTATAACGGATGCGACTATTAAACCTGCGCGGAGATTGCCCAGGAAGATGACCAGGATAAATACAACGATCAATGCTCCTTCGAGGAGGTTGGTCTCTACCGTTTTGATCGCATTGTTCACCATGCTTGTCCGGTCAAGAAACGGCACGATCTCCACGCCTTCCGGAAGGCTTTTGGATATCTGCGCGATCTTCGTTTTGATGTCTTCGATGACGACGTTGCTGTTGGCGCCTTTCAGCATCATGACAATGGCGCCGGAAACTTCTCCTTCATCATTGAAGGTGAGTGCACCATAGCGGGTAGCAAAGCCGATCTCCACGGTGGCAACATCGCGGATCAGGAGTGGTTTGGAGCCATCTACAGCTTTGACCACCACATTCTCGATGTCTTCCTGGTTGCCAATGAGGCCTTCGCTTCTTATATACAATACCGTTGAGCGTTTCTCGATGTAAGCGCCGCCCGTATTCTGATTATTGCTTTCGAGTGCGTCGAAGATTTCACTGATCGTTACCTGGTGCGCCACCAGTTTATTTGGATCGATGGTAACCTGGTACTGTTTAAGTTTTCCACCAAAGCTGCTTACCTCCGCCACTCCCTTTACTCCAAGAAGTTGTCGTCGGATAACCCAGTCCTGTATAGTGCGCAGGTCGGTGATGCTGTATTTGCGTTCATATCCGGTTTTCGGTTTGACAACATATTGATAAATTTCCCCGAGCCCGGTAGAAATAGGACCCATGACGGGCTTGCCAATGCCCTGGGGAATTTGTTCCTGCACCACGAGTAACCGCTCGGCAACCTGTTGCCTCGCCCAGTAAACATCTACATCATCGTTAAATACGAGTGTGACGAGCGAAAGGCCGAACCGGCTGTAGCTTCTTATTTCATTGATGCCCGCGATATTGCTGTTTGCCTGTTCTACCGGGAAGGTCACCAGTCTTTCTATGTCTGTGGCGCCGTAAGATGGAGCAGTGGTAATTATCTGTACCTGATTATTGGTGATGTCCGGGACGGCATCGATAGGCAGCCTGGCGACTTCAAAAGCGCCGTAAATGATCAGCCCGATAGTAAACAGGCCAATGATGAGTTTATTCCGGATGGAAAACCCGATAATTCTGTTTAGCATGAAATAGGAGAATAATCGTTTCAAAAATTCAGCACCAGCTTGTGGCTGTGCCGTTGATTCTTATGAAATGATTATGCTGCGGGGAGGCTGCCAGATTGTTCCTATGAAGGATGATGGAGGTATGCTGTCGTTACTCAGCAGGATGGAGTGGGAGGGCAGAAGATGGTATGCTGTCTTCAGTTGAATAGCATAGCCTGCGGGCATTTCAAGGCTTTGCAGATTGATGGCCGCCAGATTCTGCGCTTTGAACGGCAATTGCCGGTCGCGGTCTTCGTCATTATCGGTATGCGGAACGTTGTTGTAGTGGTGTACCACATATTCGACAAAACTGATGCTGCCATCCAGGGATCGATGCTCAAAGTAATGTTGGATAAGCACGGGAATCTTTGCCAGCTCCTGGAAGCCGGGAGTTGAAAAAAGGCAGAGAACAAGGAACAGTATGTGGCTTGCTTTCTTCAATTCTACAAAGGTAGGATTTTAAGCAGAGTTTCAAACCGCAAGCACAGCACCCGGGATTATAATTATATTTGAATTATCATGAAAAGATTGCCCATTTATATCTGCATCGCGTTAGCAGTCAGCACTGCCATCTCATCATTTACCTGTACCCGTTTACAAAAGTCGAATGCTCCCGCCGTGAGCGAGCAGCCAGGTGAGCCGAAAGGGGAGGACGCTCCTAAAAAGGATGCTATCCGTACTGGGGCGGATCAGACCGAGAAATATGTCCCATATCTCAAAGGCAAGCGCGTAGCGATTCTCGCCAACCAGACTTCTATCATTGGGCGTCGACATATGGTCGATAGCCTGCAATCGCTGGGTGTCAATATCATAAAGGTATTCGGACCTGAGCATGGATTTCGGGGGAATGCCAGCGCCGGTACTGCCGTGGCTGATGAAAAAGATCCGGCTACCGGCATTCAACTGATTTCCTTATATGGTAAAAAGAACCGGCCATCTAAAGAAGACCTCGCAGATGTAGATATCGTCATCTATGATGTGCAGGATGTAGGCGTGCGGTTTTATACAAATATCAACGCGCTTTCCCGCCTGATGGAAGCCTGTGCGGAGAACAAAAAAGAGTTGATGATCCTCGATCGCCCCAACCCCAACGCATACCTTGTTGATGGTCCTGTCCTCGATATGAAACACAGGTCGGGTATCGGCATGTTCCCCATACCTATGTCGCATGGACTGACCGTAGCCGAGTTTGCGCAGATGGCGAATGGGGAGGGGTTCCTTACAAACAAAGTAAAATGCCCGTTGAAGATCATCCCGGTTGCCAACTACACTCACAGCATGTATTACACACTGCCGGTGAAGCCATCACCCAATCTGAATACGCAGCAGGCCATTATGCTCTATCCGTCCGTCTGTATGTTTGAAGCCACGTATCTTAACCATGGCCGCGGAACGATGTTTCCTTTTACTGTCTTTGGTGCACCCTATCTGAAAGGCATTTATTCATTTTCCTACACGCCTACAAGCATCAAGGGTATGGCGGAAACGCCGTTATTTATGGACCAGGTTTGCTATGGCATCGACCTGCGCAATTATGACATCAATCTTTTATTGAAAAGAAAAAAGATCAACCTCGACTGGATCATGGAGCTGTACAAAGCATCCCCGCAAAAGGAAAAATTCTTTGACTCCAAATTGAGCAGGGAAATGAACACCATCGAGGTTCAGATCGGTACTTCGGAGTTCCGCCAGCAGATCATCGATGGTGTGTCAGAAGAGGAGATCCGCAAAAGCTGGGAGCCGGGATTGAGCAATTACAAGAAGATGCGGGCGAGTTACCTGATCTATCCGGACTAGGGTTGGATTTCGTTGTCTTATCATAGTTGGCATTCCTTTGGTTGTAGAAGGGTTGCACGCAAACCCCGAAGCCTCGGGGGCAAAGTGAGCGAATGCCGCAAAATATGGGTCTTTTCTCACGCCATGCCTTAATGAGACATCTTTGCGTCTTTGCGTGAAACTCAGTTTCGTCTTTGCGTGAAATCACCCGTATACATTATTCAATCTTATCCACGAACCGACTGGCACCATACATGTTCACCTGGGCACCTTCCACCTTGCTGCCATTCAGTTTGAAGACAATATTCAAAAACTGAGAAGTAGTGTAGAATTCATTTTCACCCGCCGCGAATAACTCTATTCTTTCTCCGTCATCCGCATACAACACCAGTCTGCCTTTTTCATTTTTTATCTCCGCCACGTTGCCGGGGCCAGCATTGTATTTGCCCGTATACCTGTTCAATATTGCAGGCGGAAGATCCAGTTTTGGTTTTTGAAAAACAAACTGCAGTCCGCGGGTATACGTCTCACTTTTCGTTCCTGAATGGCCCGTATTTTCCAATATACGTGAGTGCACGGTGGCCGATGCGTTGCTCTTTAATAGTTTTTGAGAAAATTTCTGGTAAACCGGCCGGCTTCTTTCTACATCGCCAACGGTGAAGAATACTTTTACCGGGCGGAACAATTTCATGGCCGCGAATCTCTTTTCGTATTTGTATAGTACTTCATTGTTCCAACCTACCGCAGGACTTGCAGCAACATATCCTGAGAATAATTCAGGCTGGGTAAACAACGTGTACAGCGTGAAAAGACCGCCCAGCGAGCATCCCATCAGTATCCTATCTGTGCTGCCGGCGCGGTAGTTGGATTCAATGAAAGGGAAAAGCTCCTTTTTCATGAAGTCGAGGAATTTGTCCGCCTGGCCACCCTGGCTGGCTCTGCCGTCATTCGTGGGTGTATAATCTCTCAGGCGCAAACTATCCGGGTTGGGTTTGATTCCGCCCCACGTTACGCCAACCACAATCAGTTCGGGTATAAAACCATCATAGTACTGCTGCCCGTAGATGGACTTTACCAGCGGGAAATCCCATTGCGCGTCCATTAGATAAACGACCGGGTATTGCTTTGTACTTTTTTCATAACCGCCGGGCAAGAGGATGTGCAACTCATAATCCTGGCTGACTATGTCAGAATGAATTTTCCGGACATGTGAACCGGGAATCGTCACTGGAGGAAACTGAGCCATCGACATGCTACAGATACCGACTAAGACCAGGGTGAGAATAACTCTTTTCATTCTAAAAATTTTGGACATTCGTTTTCTCACTTTGCCCCCGAGGCTTCGGGGTTAGCGTGCGAAATTCAACTGAATCTTCTTACCTGTTTTCGCGGCAGCATATATTCCATCTGTAATCACCAGGTCCTTCCATCCCTCTTCACCATCCACCGCTACCTCGGGCTTTTTGCCGGCGAGGATGATGTCCGCCATTTCATCCATCTGTACCGTCTGGTGTGTTTTGTGCTCGGCCACCAGCTCACCTTTGTGCGTCCTTCCTTTAATCGGGCCATAGCCCGTGGCGGGAAATAATTCAGCGAAACCTTTTTCCCCATTCAGGTAAAAGCGATCAAGTCCATTCATCGCATAGGTGGAAAGACAAGAGGCCACGGCACCACTGGGGAATCCCAGTTGAAACTGTATCGTCTCGTCCACGCCCTCTTTGAACTTTACCGGGTCTGTTTTCGTTTCCTGTGCGGTTACCCATACCGGGTCTTCCCCTGTCATATACCTGGATGCATTAACTGCATAGATCCCTATATCCATCAGGGATCCGCCGCCGGCCAATGCTTTGTTGAGTCGCCATTGATTAGGGTCTCCTATTCTGAAGCCAGACAGGCCCTGGAAGAACATGATCTTGCCAAGCTCGCCACTTTTCCGCATGCGCACGATCTCAAGCGTCTTCGGCTCGAAATGTATCCGGTAGCCCACCAGCAATTTCACGCCTGCCTTTTCACATGCCGCCATCATTTCCCTGCCTTCAGCCGCATTCAATGCCATCGGCTTCTCGCAGATAACATGCTTGCCTGCCCGGGCAACCCTGATCGTTTGTTCCTTATGCAGGGCATTGGGTGTAATTATATATACAGCGTCGATGTCCTTGTTGTCTTTGATCCCGTCGAAATTCTCATAGTTGTAACAATTTTTTGCCGGGATATTGTATTGCTTCTGCCAGGCCGTTATCTTGGCGGGTGTGCCGCTGATAACGCCGACCAGTTTGGCTTTTGTGCAGGCCAGCATCGCTTCTGCTACCCGGGAGCCATAGCTTCCCAATCCCATAATGGCAACGCGCAATACGGGGCCGTCATGAGAGCCGTGCTGTTCTTCTTTTTCAAAGTCCAACAGGCTACTGCCTGACATCAGCGGCAACACTGCAAGAGGGGCGCTGATCTTTTTGATAAATTTGCGGCGTGTATCCATAATAAAAAGCTTTCTTGTTATTCAACCCATCTCGGGACTTATTCAAAAAATGGTACTCCCGGGATCGCGTACTTTTTCATTCCTTCTTCATTTATTTCTACCCCAATCCCGGGTTTTTCACTCAGGGTAATGAAGCTCTTGCTTACCCACTCACCTTCATAATGCACCATGTCTTTGAACATGGGATCCGTGTGGAAATAGGATTGCCATTCAAGGATCAGGAAATTTGGTACGGAGGCGCACACATGCGCTGAAGCCATTGCACCGAGGAAGGAAGCCACCATGTGCGGAGCGAAAGGTGTGTAGTAAAGGTTGGCCAGGTTGGCTATCCGCTGACCTTCCCCGAGTCCGCCTGCTTTCTGCAGATCCGGCATTACGATATCCACTCCGCCTATTTCAAGCAACCTTCTGAAGCCGTGTGCAAGGTAGTGATTCTCGCCCGCTGCTATCGGTACACTGGTTGATTCTGTGATGAGTTTATATGCTTCCACATTCTCGGCCGGTATCGGTTCTTCCAGCCACAACAGGTTCAATGGCTCCAGTCTTTTCGCAACAGCCTGTCCGGTCACAGCGTCATAGCGGCCATGCATATCGACCAGGATGTCTATGTTCGGTCCGACGGCATCGCGTGCGGCTGCGATCTGATCGTACATCCGTTGCAGTTCTGCAGGACTGGCCGTCCAGTTGTAAAAATCATATTTGTTCGGGTCATTTGCCTGGTCGAGGTCAAATTTGATGGCATTAAAACCCATCGCAACTGATTTTTTCGCAGCGTCAGCAAAATCCTTCGGCATGGGCAACCTGCGTTGATAGAGTGCTGTATCGCAGTACACCCGCACCTTGTCACGGAATTTTCCGCCAAGCAACTGGTACACCGGTAAGTTAAATGCCTTGCCTGCGAGATCCCATAAGGCGGTCTCAATGGCCGACAGCACCGCTATATACATTCCCGATTGTGCGCCCTGGAAAAAGCCGCTCTTCCTGATATCTTCAAATAGCCGGTGCACGTTCAACGGGTTCTTGCCTTTCAGCCGCTGTTCAAAATTTTTGACGAGATGATAAGTGCCCGGTATCGCATCCACCCCTTCACCGCATCCCCAGATATCCTGGTTGGTATGCACTTTTACAAACAGGCTTCCCCTTACATACCCACAACGGATACCTGTTATTTTGAGATCCGAAGGTGGAGAGCTTTTTGGCGTCTTTTCTATTGCAGTGGCATAGCCCTGGCCAAAGGTTGATAAGGAAGCAAACGACGTCATGGCAGCAGCCAGTGCCGCCTTGGATATAAATGATCTTCTGGAATCCGACATGGGTAATGAGTTGTTTGGTTAAAGTTTACCAGGTACGTTCTTTCAGGTATTCCTGCACCTGTTCTTTGGGGACGGGCAGTTGATTGATATGGTCGTTCAGCCATTTGGAGAAATCTTTTTCAATAGCATCTGACCACCGCGTGTCTATCTGCCCTGCTGTATAGATACCTTCCCTCAACCGCTGATGACCGAACATATCACGGAGGCGAACGATCTCGGAGGTCTTCACGACTTTCTCTGCAAGATGTGGCGGGATAAACGTAACGACTCCCAATTTGCCAAGTACGATATCGCCCGGCATCACCGTGACTGTTCTTATTTGCGTCGGTTGATTTATGCCAACTATCATCGTGTTGAGATCACCCGGAGGATTGTGGTAGGAGGGATCATAACTCGTGTAATAGGACGTGAATCCACCGATCTCCCGCAGCCCTTCCACATCCCGCAATGCTCCGTCATATACAATGCCGTTGCCTGTTTTGGCAAAAATGGCATTGCCGACGTTATCGCCGATGGTCGGTCCGTTGCGGTGTGCACCAAACTGGTTGGCCACATAAACATCTCCCTTCACCAGCAGATCCACCGGCCAGGTGTTCTGTCCGCGTCTCCCCTTTTTTTTACCTGCTGAATCTATTGCTCCCCAAACATCCGGTCTTGCCGGCATGAAGGTGGCCGTAACAGCCCTACCCACCAGCACACTGTCTGCATTAATCTGCAGCCAGCTTTCCGCAACCTGGTAGCCATAGCCTGCATTCTTCATAACGGCCCAGGCTTCCTCCACACTTACTGCTTTCATCCGCTGCAGTATGTTATCCGGCACCTTTGGGCGACCATCTGCAAATCTTTCTCCTTTCCACTCGGGGGTTAAAGCAATGAGCTGTTCTTTGGAAATCTGTACCTCCTGGGCAACGGCTTGCCGTATCAAAAAAATGCAGGCCGCTATGACGACAATTGATTTCAGTTGCTGCACTGTTATTATTTTTTTCATGATTCGATCAGGATGTTTTAGCGGAGTCATGGTTTATATCATCTTTGGGAATACGGTTATGCCACCAGCTTGCAAGGAAAGAGCCATTGATATTCATCACAGGCCCGAAGATGGCCGGTGCAAGCCCGGCGGTGGCCAGTTTGCCCATTGCCAGTGCCAGGCCCGATGCCAAACCTGCATTCTGCATGCCCACTTCCAATGCAATGGTTCGGGAATCGCGCTCGGAAAACTTTAATAATCTCGCCGAAAAATAGCCAAGCATAAAGCCTGCTACGTTATGTATAAATACAGCGAGTATCAATAGGCCTCCAACCATGAGAAGATTGTCCCTGCCGGCAGCGGTAATCACAACCAGGATCAGAATGATGCCCGCCATGGATACTATCGGCATGGCTTTATCAAGCCATGTGAATTTTCCACGTACGAGGTAATGAAATGCAAGACCTGCTGCGATCGGCAGTATCACGATCTTGGTGATATCCCAGACCATCGCGCCCAATTTTATTTCAATCAGGCTCCCAGCCAGGACCTGCATCAGCAGGGGTGTGATAAATGGTGCGAGTAAAGTGGAAATCGTTGTAACAGATACAGACAGGGCAAGATTGCCGCGCGAAAGGTAGGCCATTACATTCGATGCCAGTCCGCTTGGACAGCAACCTACCAGCATGATACCGGCAGCAATTTCCGGTGGAAAATTAAAAAGCTGTACGACCGCAAGCCCAAGGAGGGGCATGATGGTGTAGTGACAAACCACACCCAGAATAATACCTCGCGGCATACGCACTACAGCCGCAAAATCTTTCAGGCTTAATTCCGTACCCATACCAAACATGATGATCTGAAGTAAAGGAATGATCAGCGCGGACAGTTTGAAGTCGCCGACAGTTTTGAAATGTTCTGGGTAATACATGGCCAGGCTGACAGCAGCAAGGATCATCAGTGTAAACGACATGCCACTCAACACTTTATTTCCCCGGAATGCCAGGGCGACGCAAAGACAGGTTAGCATCAGCAGCCAGCCACCCCACTGGTGGTAGCCCCGGACAGTGATCAAAACATATACGGCAAGGAGGATAGCCGCGGAGATATAGAAGTAATTGCTGTATTTCTTTAAATATGCCATGGGCATCAATCGTTATGCGGTGAAGTAGTAAGACGAGGCAAAAAAATGTGCTGTTCGGTGGTATTGCCCTCGTCAGCTAAAGATCCTGTCGTGTGAGCGTCTCTCATTCCATTGCGGCGTCGGTTCGAAATATGATTTATCAGAAGGGTGAAGATGTTTTTTCATCACCTCGTCATTCAACTCGATGCCCAGACCTGGGGCTGACAATGGCAGGTTCGCAAAGCCTTTTGTGATCAGTGGCCGACCATCGGTCGTCTTCACCAGGCTTTCCCACCAGTCGAGATCAATCGAGTGATGTTCCAATGCGAGAAAATTCTGCGTGGCGGCTGCACAATGCACATTTGCCATAAACGACACTGGTGTGCCTGCCTGGTGAAGCGCCATGGCGATGCCATTCTCTTCTGCATAGTCACCAATTCGTTTCGTTTCAAGGAGGCCGCCAGAAGAAGCAAGATCAGGGTGAACGATATCCACGGCCCGCTTATCGATGAGTGGTTTGAAGTTTTTCAGCAGGTAAATATCTTCTCCGGTAAGGGTCGGTGTTTCCAGCGCATCGGACATGGTCTTCCACTGGTCTGTCAGTTCCCAGGAAACAATGTCTTCCAGCCAGGCGAGCCGGTATTTTTCTACAGCTCTTCCTAACCGGATTCCGTTGTTCATATCGAAATGTCCATAGTGATCGGTCGAGAGTGGAATTTGGTAACCGAGCATTTCTCTCACATTATGTACCAGGCCACTGAGCACATCCAGGCCTTTGTCGGTGATCTGGATCTGTGTAAATGGATGTTGTGTATTCGCATACGACATGTAATTGTTCTGATCGCCCCATTGAGCCAGATTTCCCTGGGCGTTCTGCCAGAACTTGTCGTTCACCAATGTCCCTGGAATGTTTTTCAATTCGCCGATGCTAAGGTCCATCTTAAGCCAGGTATAGCCCTGCTCGTTCACACGATAATTTATCAGTTTCTTCTGTTCTTCCGGTGACCGACCTTCTGGTGTATCTGCATACAATCTTATTTTATCGCGGTATTTTCCTCCCAGAAGTTGCCAGCAGGGAACGTTATAGGCTTTGCCTACGATGTCCCAAAGCGCCATTTCAACAGCACATACACCGCCGGCCTGGCGGCTTTGCCCGCCGAATTGCTTCACTGATTTGAACAATTGCTCAACGTTGCAGGGATTTTGGCCAAGCAAACGGCTCTTCAGGAATAAAGCATACCGCTCGTCGGCGCCGTCTCTCACTTCACCCAATCCATAGATGCCCTGGTTAGTATCGATCCTTATCACAGAGGTACGCCCCAGAACTGTTGTGGTTGCGTAACGCATGTCGGTTATGCGCAGATCAGACGGCCCTGAATAACGGCTGACGTTCTGTGTACTTTGAGCGATCAGGTCTTCTACAGGTGCAAGTGCAAAAGCGCTCCCAAGCGTAATGCCTCCCAGAACTGATTTTTTCAGAAAAGAGCGGCGCTTGTTCTCCTGTGTTTCTACCACAGCGCCTGTTTCTTCGATTGTATCCGGCTCAGTCAATCCCAGTTTTTTTAAATATTTTTCGGATGCAGTCATGATAGTAGTATTTGGTGATTAGATAAAAAAGTTGATTCTGTGCTGGAGGGGAGAGCTGGCGCGATGATCACCAGGTCCTGTCTTTCATGTATTGATCCAGTTCCTTTCTTGTCATCTGGAGTTTGCCCGGGTTCTCGTCCAACCATTTCAAGAAATCTTTTTTGATTTCGTCCGTCCATTGTGTATCTATCTGTCCCGGGGTGTATTTCTGCTCACGAAGCCGCTGGTGCCCGAACGCATCTTTGAGTGAAATGAATTCGGCGTTCAATACCACCTCTTCCACAAGATGAGCAGGTATGAAGACCACGCCCCCTTTTTTCGCCAGCACCACGTCACCGGGCAGAACCGTCGCACGACCTATGCGGATCGGTACATTGATGCCGCCGAGCATCATCTGTTGGATGTAAGATGGATCGTAGCCTTTTATCCAGGCGTTAAAACCTTTGATCTCTTCCAACCCCTCGACGTCTCTCACGGATCCATAAAAGATCACTCCCCGCGCTGACTTTGCATAGATCGAGTTGCCGAGGTTATCGCCGATGAGTGTACCATCAACAATTTTTCCGTAGCTGTCGGCGACGTATACGTCACCATTTTTCAATACATCGATGGGCCAGGAGTTTGTGCCGCCGACCCGTCCTTCTGTCTTGCCTTTTTCTTTTATCAGTTTATCAAGGTCCGGGCGAAGGGGGAGATATTGCGCCGTAACAACCCTGCCTACCATGGCGGAGTCAGGGTGAATGACCATCCAGTCACCTTCGAACTGGTTTTGATAACCTTTGTTGCGCAGGATGCCCCAGGCTTCTTCCAGGTGTATGGCTTTCAGCCGGTCCAGGTATTTATCTGCCACCAGCGGCCTTCCGTCCGCTGCGCGTTCGCCCTTCCACTCCGGCGTCAGGTTTTTTATCTGTTCCGGGGTCGGAGTGATCTGCTGGGCAGGTGCACAGAAAGCAATCAAAAGGAGGGCGGTGAATGAGGTTATCTTGATCATGGCTGAATCGTTTGACTTGATTACTGGATTGTTACGAATTCTTCTGCTGCAGGCTCGCTATTGCTTCAAACTCCTCATTGAACTTGGTGCTCAGGCTTCCGAAAATGGCTGCATACTTTTTATAGATATCGTGATTGTGTTTGTTTGGTTTGAATGTCTCGGCACACTCAACGCTATTCGCGGCTTCCTCGAGATTTTTATAGATGCCTGCTTCCGTGGCGCTCAACAGGAAGGATCCGAGACCGACACTACTCGAATTCTTCGTCACACCTGCCGGCTTATTGAAAATATCCGCGATCAATTGGCTGCAGAACGGAATGGTGGCAAAGCTTCCATTCAGTGAAAGACTTTTTATGCTGCGGTGTTCCTCCAGGATTTTCCCGATACTGTACATTTCATACAGGATGCCTTCGATTGTTGCCCGGACAAAGTGTTTTTGTTCATGATTGATGTTCAAACCGAAATAGGCTCCTCTTGCATTTGCATTCCATATCGGGGCTCGTTCTCCCAGGAGATAAGGGAGAAAGATCAAACCTTCCGATCCTGCAGCGACCTTGGAAGCATCATTGATGAGTTCTTCCATGCAATTTTCAAGGCCATAGGCATATTTGAAAATGCCGAATTGCTTGGCGAACCATTCGAAAATGATTCCGCCGTTATTCGTGGGCCCGCCGCTTACATAATACTCATCCGTCAGTACGTAATTGAAAAAACGTTGTTGTTCATCTTTCAGGATCTCCTTTCCCACCACACGCATCGCGCCACTGTCTTCGATGGTTATGGTCGCTTTGCCTTCGGTCCAGACGCCGGCTCCCAATGTCGCCATGCACCCATCGCTGGAGCCGGTGATGATCCTGGTATCGCTGCCCAGGCCAAGAGAGGTCTGGTAGCCTTTTCGCAGCTTGCCAGCGGTTTGGAAAACGGAAGCCAGTTCGGGTAATTTGGCAGCAGAAATACCTGCATAAGCGAGCGCATCGGTATCCCATTTCAATTTGTGAATATTGAAGAACCCCGTTGCTGATGCCAGACTGTAATCAATGATATACTCGCCTGTCAACTGCTGGATGATATAACTTTTTATCGACAGGAATTTCGACGTCTTTTTAAATCTTTCCTTATCACTGTTTTTCATCCAGGTGATCTTCACCAGGGGCGACATGGGATGGATCGGAGTGCCGGTTGCCTGGTAGATATCTTTTCCCTGTGCACTGGCCTTAAGTGATCTTGCCTCAATTTTCCCCCTGTTATCGGCCCAGGTGATCACATTACCCAGTGGGACGCCGCTGTTGTCAATGGGGAGCACGCTGTGCATGGCTGCACTGAAACAGATCGTGGCTACCTTATATTTTTGCGGATACACCGTTTCATTCAAAAAATTCTTCAGCACATAGAGCATGGTGATGAACAGTTGCTCGGGATCCTGTTCGCTGTAATCAGGTTCCGGGTGAAAGGTGGGATAGGCGCCTTTCGCAGAGCCTATAATATTCCCTGACAACTCAAAAGCGAACACCCGCACGGCATTGGTGCCAAGCTCGATTGTGATAAAGCAGTCTTTCCTGCGATGGGTTGATTTACTCATTGGTGCTATTTTTTTGCCTGAAGCCACTTGGTGTGTACCCGGTAAGTTTTTTAAATGTTGTAGAGAAATGTTGAGACGAATAGAAGCCGGTATCAAGGGCGATATCGGTTACCGTCAGGTCATTTCGTTTCAGTAATTTGATTGCCTCTGAAATGCGTATAGTGATGAGGTAGTTCAGCGGCGAGAACCCGGAGTAATTTTTTACCTTCTCGGTAAATGCCGTTGTTCCAAGCCCCACCATTGCTGCCATCTCATCGACAGACCAGTTATGGGAAAGGTTTTTACGCAAAGCCTCTTCAAGCGCCATAAACGATTGTGGAAAATCCCTGTTGGTGCTGTTCTGCAGGGTCAGTTTTCGTGCGATTAAAATTAGCAGCTCATCAAGCAACTGGTTCACGCGCGTCTCGTAGCCAATTTGCTGGTTGAAAATTTCGTTTCTGATTTCTGTCAGTATCCTGTCGGCCTCTTTCAGCCTCGACAGGACAGGCGTCTTGCATTGCTTCAATATTTTGGCGATCGCCATGATCTCCTTCTTTGGCAGCCCGCTCCAGTTGCCAAGCAGTATGCCTTTCTCGGATTCGGTCTTGTTTACTTCGATATATATCCAGCATAGCTTACCGATATCAAGTACGCCTTTCTGGCCGCCAAACTGATGGCCAGGCTGGATAAGGACGAGATCGCCGGGATATAAGATGTGATGTTGATCGTTGATGACCCACTCGAACTTGCCTTCGAGCACGAAGTAAATGCGGATGCTGTTTGTAGTAGATTCTTTGAAGGAATTAAGCTGAACAACGCTATTGCGCTTTGTGGCAAATTCGATGATATGCTCGAATGGATCCAGTTCTTTAGAATGGCCTTGCCGCAGCGAAAAATGGTTCATGCAATCGTTGTTGAATCTAAAGTAACGGGTATTATTGAAAAGTTTGTACAAAAATCAACGCTGTTCATATTTGGTAGTTTGTTCAAATCATTTGGCTCTACTTTGTAAAATCGACAGATTTTGCTAACGATTTCTAATCAATCAAACTGCTATTATGAAAGGACAAATGCATCCGGCAGCTCCGCCGGTATTGCGTAAAATCATCTTTACGTTTTCCCTGTTGTTGTTTTTTTCACTGATATCCAAGGCGCAGACGATTACCGGGAAGGTCACGGATGCACAGGGTGCTCCACTCAACGGTGTCTCGGTTGCCGTTAAAGGCGTTACCTCCGGTGTTGCTTCCAGTTCAGCCGGTACATTCACCATCAACGCCCCCGCTAATGCCGTGCTTGTTTTTACCTCTATAGGTTACGCGCAAAAGGAGGTGGCCGTCGATGGAAGAAGCACGGTGGATGTTGTTCTGGAAACAGACAGCCGCAACCTCAGTGAGGTGGTGGTAACAGCCCTGGGTATCAACAAGCAATCAAGAGGGCTTGGTTATGCCACATCCTCCGTAAAAGCTGAAGAACTCACTATCAACAGGACGCCGAATCCTATCAATGCACTGCAAGGCAAGGTGCCGGGCCTTAATATTTCTGCTTTAGGCACGGGTCCCGGTGGTTCGTCCAAGATCCGGATCCGCGGCCAGTCATCCATTTCCGGAAACAATAGCCCACTGATCGTTATCAATGGAATACCTGTTGACAATTCTAATTTCAATACCAATGCTGAACCAGGTGGCAATGTGAACGGCAGTGCTGTAGGTGTGAAAGGTGGTGGAGTCTATTCAGATGGTGGTGATGGATTGTCCAGCATCAACCCGGATGATATCGAGAACATGACCATCCTGAAAGGCGCTGCGGCTGCTGCTCTGTATGGTTCCCGTGCAAAAGATGGGGTGATCATGATCACCACGAAAACAAGAAGCAAGACCAATGGTATTGGTGTAAGTTATAATCTCAATTACACAAACGAAACACCGCTTGACTTTACCGATTACCAGAAGGTATATGGCCAGGGTGAAAACGGTGTGCGGCCTACCACACCAAACCCTACATCAGGGCAATGGTCATTTGGTGAAAAGATAGAGCCGGGTATGACGCATACACTCTTCAACACGCCAAATATCCCGTACGTGGCCCAGGGAAGCCGGATCAAAGAATTTTACCGGAACGGACAGAACCTGACCAATACAGTCACGCTAAGCACAGGCAGCGACAAAGGCGGCCTGTATCTTTCGCTCGTCAATGCTGATAACAAAGGCATTGTTCCCAATAATAAGTTTAACCGCAAAGGTCTTAACCTCGGCTTCAGTTATAACCTGACAAAGAGATTGAGTTTCTCCGGTAACGTAAACTATACGAACGAAAAAAATACAAACCCTCCAAACATCGCCAACCAGGATAACTCAATTCCTACTACGCTGATGGCGATGGCGAATACAATGCCTCTCTCCGTGCTCAATGCCAACAAATATAATGATCAGGGCAATGAGTACGTTTATTCAAGATTTACCAACCGAACCAATCCATACTGGGTCCTTGCCGAGCAATTCCACAACATCAAGAGGGACCGGATCTTCGGAAATCTTTCGGTGAAATACAATTTTGCCTCGTGGCTGTTTGCCCAGGTTCGTTTTGGCCAGGACTATTTCAGTCGTGACGAGGACGTTAATAATTTCCCGACCGGGCAGGCTTCCAGGGCACTTGTTCCAGGCTTCGCCAATGGTATTTATACCCAGGAATCACGCCGCTTCAGGGAAAGCAACCTCGACTTCCTGGTCAATGCATCCAAACAGTTTGGTGATTTTGAAGGAGCCCTTACGCTGGGTGGTAACCAGATGCGCCGAACGCTTGATGTAAATAATGTGCAGGTAACCGACTTCTTCGTGAGAGGTCTTTATTCCGTACAGAATGGCCGCGCCAAGGATCCTGTGTATACGCTGGTCGAACAAGGTGTAAACTCTCTTTACGGATCAGCCGAAGTTTCCTGGAAGAGAACACTGTACCTGACTGGTACACTCCGAAACGACTGGTTCTCGACCTTGTCTCCCGCCAACAGGCGGATATCTTATCCATCTATTTCCGGTTCCTACGTGTTCACCGAAACCCTTCCGACTATATCCTGGTTGAATTTCGGTAAGGTCAGGCTCGGTTACGCGGAAGTGGGCAGTGACGGAGATGTGGCCCCTTATTCAGGACAGCTTTTCTATGCAGTGAATGCCAACCTGATCGGCAACCCTTCAGGCGTTAACGTTCCTGTTGCCACAAGCGGAAATTCCATCCCAAATCCTAACCTGCGCCCAAGCAGGGTTTCAGAAACAGAAGTTGGTTTGGAGCTGAGAATGTTCCGCAACAGGGTGAACCTTGATGTTGCCGTTTATGAGAAGACAACCAAAGACCAGATCGTCCAGGTACAGGTATCGGATGCATCCGGTTTTGTGAATACCCGTATCAACAGTGGCGAAAGCAGGAACAAAGGATTTGAGGCCATGCTGACCCTTGTTCCATTCCAGTCGAAAAACTTCACCTGGCAGTTCACCGCTAACACATCTTATAATATTACCAAGGTGTTAAGCATCATCACCAATACTCCCGGCGAGAGAATCACGATCGGCACACACGTATTCAATGGTGAAACAAGACACGTTGTTGGGCAGGAAATGGGCCAGATCGCCGGCTATGGTTATGCCACAGACCCGGCTAAGGGCAATGCAAGAATATTCCAGGCGAATGGTTTACCATTGCGCACAGCAAACCTGGTGTTATTTGGAAGTGCCTTGCCAAAATGGACAGGCGGTTTCCTGAATACGTTCAACATCAAAGGCGTGACGATCTCCGCGTTCATCGACTATAAGCTGGGCAATAAAATGCTGTCCGGTACAAACTTCAACGCAATCCGTGAAGGGCTGCACAAACGTACATTGGAAGGTCGTGAAGGTGGTGTTGTAGGACAGGGTGTCACCCAGGGTGGTGCAGAGAATACAGTCAACGTACCTGTGCAGACATATTGGGAGCACCTGCGTAGCCAGCAAATCGTTGAATCTGTTATTTATAACGGAGGCTACTGGAAACTCCGCCAACTGAGCGTAGGATATGATCTCACCAAATATTTACCAGCCAAACTTCCGTTCAAAGGATTACGGGTAGACCTTGTTGCAAACAATGTGCTCATTATCAAAAAATGGGTGGACAACATTGACCCTGAGACATTCGGTTTCGGTTCAGATAACCAGGTTGGACTTGAATCACCCGGTCTGCCAACCACGAGAGGGATTGGCTTGAATCTAAATATTAAATTTTAATAGAAGTTTTTATGAAAAAAATATTGAGCTATGGCCTGGTTGCGGTAATGATGTTGTTCATTTCTTCCTGTGATAAAGGCCTGGATGATCTGAACAAAAACAAGACCAGCCCCACTTCAGTGGA
Organism: Bacteroidota bacterium; assembly: GCA_023430465.1. Lineage (GTDB taxonomy): Bacteria > Bacteroidota > Bacteroidia > Chitinophagales > Chitinophagaceae > JAEZAM01. Next base: position 22,210 of record JAEZAM010000111.1, read on the forward strand.
TCCTGCTTTTCTTTTGAATAATGCCATTATCCAATCGTCGATGCCGGTAAAGACCCTTGTCTTCGATGTAGGTGTGGTACAGCAAATGATCTCTCCAAACGGAGGCGTTCTTGCCGGCGCTAATTTCAACCAGGATAGCCGTGATGTGACTACACCACCGGTCTGGGCAGTGTTCTACCAGAACGTTGTCAAGTATACAAAGGACGTGATCAATACCACAAAGGATAATCCGGCGAGGAGCAATCTTTACAACATGGCCCGGATATTCCAGGCGTATAGCTTTATGGTCCTGACCGATGAATATGGAGATATCCCATATACCGAGGCGGCAGTAGGTTATATCGAGCAGATTTTCCTGACCAAGTATGATGCGCAGCAAACGATTTATCCAAAACTGATAGAGGAACTCACACAGGCATCTGCAGCCCTCGATGCGACAGCGCCTGTAGAAAGTTCCGACCTGCTATACAGTGGCAACATTGCGAAGTGGAAAAAATTCGGGTACTCACTGTTGTTGCGTGCGGGCATGAGATTAAGTAAGGTTGATCCGACAAAAGCAGCGGAAGTGGTAGCGGCTGCGTTTGCCGGCGGAGTGATCACGGATAATGCAGATAACGCTTATATCAGGCATGATGCCAACTATAACCAGCCGATCGGTGCTACACTGAATGGCAGTGAGGCCGCGAATTTCTACCTGGCAAAACCTTTCGTTGATCAGTTGAAGAATACGAATGATCCGCGTTTGTCTGCCATTGCAATCCGCTATGTGGGAGCAACTTCGGGTAACGGGCAAACCGTTGCTGTTGGAACCACGAACCCGGCACAGCAGATCGGCATGCCGATTGGCAAGGACAACGGAACAATTGGTGCGCAGGCAACTGCCGACGGCCTTGCCTCATTTTATGATTACAGCCAGGCTGACAGAAGAAGGGTATTGAAAACGACTTCACCTGTCTTCCTCGTGACGGCTGCCCAAACAAACCTCTTGCTTGCAGAAGCACGAGTGCGAGGCTGGATCAACACCGGGCTTGCAGCACAGTATTTCAGCGATGGTATCAGGGCCCACATGGATCAGATGGCCACCTATGATGCAGCATCTGCCGTGCCTGCGGGTGCCCGTGACACTTACATCGCCGCGAACCCATTGGTAGTGGGCACCGAACTGGAACAGATCAATACACAATACTGGATCGCATCCTTCCTGAACGGTCCCGAAGCATTTGCAAACTTCCGGAGAAGCGGCTATCCCGCCCTGACACCAAACCCTTATGGGCAGCCGAATAATCCGGATGTGCCCGTAGGAACCTTTATCAGGAGGCTGACATATCCAACCAGTGAATTATCTGTCAACTCTGCAAATGTAAATGAGGCGATAGCGGCACAGGGGCCTGACAAACTGAGCACAAGAGTGTGGTGGGACAAACCATAGCAGTTAACACCACTTTTTTTCATATGACAGACAAAACCAGGTGTTTCCACACCAGGTTTTTATTTCCCTGCGGTGGATTTCAAACTGAATAACCGGATCAAATGATTGAAGGCAACCATATCATTGGCTTTGAAGTAAGTGCAAAAGGCAACACATTTTTCAACAGTACTAACCCTGCGACCGATACCAAACTCGACTATCGGTTTTATAATGTCACAACCGATGAAATAGACCTGGCTTTATCAAAAGCATCAAGGGCATTCAATTCGTATCGAAAAAAAAGCGGCCAGGAACGCGCAGCATTCCTGGAGGCGATTGCCGCCGAGATCATGGCGCTGGGCGATGAACTGATCACCTGTTGTAATATCGAAACAGCATTACCCGTCGCGAGACTGGAAGGCGAGAGAGGAAGAACGGTGAACCAGGCCAGGTTGTTTGCCTCGTTATTGCAGGACGGCTCCTGGGTGGACGCGAGGATTGACACCGCATTGCCGCAGCGACAGCCATTACCACGGCCTGATATCCGATCCATGCAGCTTGGCATAGGGCCTGTAGTGGTATTTGGAGCCAGCAATTTTCCTTTTGCTTTCTCTGTTGCAGGTGGCGACACCATCGCCGCGCTTGCCGCAGGGTGTCCGGTGGTATGCAAGGCCCACCCGGCCCATCCGGGAACATCGGAGCTCGTTGCAAAAGCAATACAACGTGCCGCATTAAAATGCAACATGCCCGATGGTGTATTCTCACTTCTTTTCACAGACTCGATACCAACGTCACTTGAACTGGCAAAACATCCTGCGGTCAGGGCAGTTGCCTTCACCGGTTCTTTCAGAGCGGGTAAGGCATTGTTTGATGCCGCTGCGGCAAGAGAACAACCGATCCCGGTATACGCCGAGATGGGAAGCAGCAATCCCGTGTTTGTTTTGCCGCAGGCACTGGCGCAGCAGGGAGATAAAATTGCAGCAGCATTTTCTGACTCACTCACACTTGGTGTGGGGCAGTTCTGTACAAACCCGGGGATGCTGATTTATGAAACAGCATCGGGCACAGACCTGTTCGAGGAAAATTTAAAAACTGCGATTGAGGCTAGCAAAGGTGGAGTAATGCTGACAAATGGCATACATAAGCATTATGAAAAAGGCGTAAGCGAACGTTTATCGGGTGGCCATGCGAGCGTTCTTGCAAAGGCGGTTGCGCCGGAGGGTAAAAATTTTGCGAATCCTGTGTTGTTCAAGACCCTTGCTACGAAGCTGAGAGATAACGCACATCTCAGCGAAGAGTTATTCGGCCCGGCAAGCCTGGTGGTGGAAGCTGTTTCCAAAGGTGAATTACTGGCCCTGGCAGAAGATCTTTCCGGGCATCTTACGGCCACTGTACATGGCACTAAACAGGACCTTCAGGAATACAAAGAACTCCTGGATATTTTGGAAGAGAAGGTTGGCAGGATAGTTATCAACGGGTTTCCGACAGGAGTGGAGGTTTGTCATGCCATGGTACATGGTGGTCCATACCCTGCAACCACTGACAGCAGGAGCACTTCCGTAGGCACCACTTCCATCAGGAGATTTACCAGGCCGGTCTGCTATCAGAATATGCCTGGTGCATTGTTACCGGAGGAACTCCAGAATGAAAACAAATTGAACTTATGGCGGCTTGTAAATGGGGAGCAGACAAAAAATGCCATTGTCTAGGCAACTCACCGAGGAAACACCCTTTTGAGTCGCAGCAAAAAGAATAACATGTCACAGAAGTTTCGTAGCCACGATTGGTTTGGCAAAAAAGATAAAGACGGAATCCTTTACCGAAGCTGGATGAAGAACCAGGGCATGCCAACGGATATGTTTGATGGCAGGCCGGTAATAGGGATATGTAACACGTTCAGTGAACTTACACCATGCAATGCACATTTCCGCGATCATGCAGAGTCGGTAAAGCGTGGTGTGCTTGAGGCCGGCGGCTTCCCGGTGGAATTTCCTATTATGAGCCTTGGCGAAACGCTGCTGAAACCAACGGCCATGCTTTTCAGGAACCTGGCAAGCATGGACGCGGAAGAATCCATCCGCGGCAACCCGATTGACGGTGTTGTGCTGCTGACGGGTTGTGATAAGACCACACCTTCGACAGTGATGGGCGCTGCCAGCGTAGGCTTGCCAACAATCGTAGTGCCCGGTGGACCGATGCTGAATGGAAAATACAAGGGGCAGGATATAGGCTCAGGCACGCATGTGTGGAAGTTCAATGAAGACCTGAAAACAGGCATGATGACACAGGAAGAATGTGAATTTGCCGAAAGTTGCATGAGCCGAAGCATTGGTCATTGCATGACTATGGGGACAGCCAGTACGATGGCGGTGATGGTGGAGTCACTCGGATTGACATTGAGCGGTGCAGCGGCTATTCCTGCGGCCGACAGCCGGAAAAAGGTGATGGCACAATTGAGCGGACGCAGAATTGTGCAGATGGTCAAAGATAACCTTACGATCGATAAGATACTTACCCGCGAAGCATTTGAAAATGCCATCATTGTCAATGCGGCTGTTGGCGGATCCTCCAATTTTATCATCCACCTCATGGCCATCGCCGGGAGGATTGGTGTTGATTTGAAGCTGGAAGATTTCGACAACCTGGGTAGCAGGATACCGTTACTGCTGAACCTGATGCCTTCAGGAAAATATCTCATGGAGGACTTTTACTATGCAGGTGGTCTCCCGGTTATCCTGAACGAGTTGAAGGATATGCTGCACAGGAATGTGATCACCGTGTCGGGGAAGAATCATCATGATAACATTGCCGGCAATTGCACTTGTCATAATGCAGCAGTGATCGCCACAATGGAAGAGCCGATACAGCAGGAGGCAGGTTGCGTGGTGGTCAAAGGAAACCTTGCTCTGAATGGTGCCGTTATCAAGCCATCTGCAGCGACCCCTGCTCTCATGAAACACACAGGGCGTGCGGTTGTATTTGAAAGCATAGAGGATTACAATCATAGGATCGATGATCCCGACCTGGACGTCGACGAGAGCTGTGTGATGGTATTGAAATACGTGGGGCCGGTAGGCTACCCGGGTATGCCGGAGGTTGGCAATATGGCTTTGCCAAAAAAATTGCTGGAAAAAGGTGTGAAGGATATGGTGCGTGTAAGTGACGGACGAATGAGCGGAACCGCTTACGGCACTGCAGTATTGCACGTTTCACCGGAGTCGGCCATCGGCAGTAACCTCGCACTTGTGCAAAATGGCGACCTCATTGAGCTCGATGTACAGGAGCGTAAATTGCATCTGCATGTAAGCGATGAAGAGCTCGCTGTACGTAGATCAAAATGGGTAGCTCCTCCACCAGCCGCGACGAGGGGATATGTAAACCTCTACATCAATCATGTAATGGGCGCCGATAAGGGAGCTGACCTTGATTTCCTGGTCGGTAATTCAGGATCAGTGGTTGCCAGGGATTCTCACTAGTATTTCCATAATGATAAAAAGGCATGCTGCGGGGGACTAATTGATCCATCTCGTAAGGGCAAATTGGACCAGCTACATAAAAGAAAATGATGAGACTGTATCGTACAACCAAAGGAATCGTAATTGAAAAGGATGAAACGTTTTATCTTTCAAAGGATCAGGAATGGGAGACATTCATTAACGATGACAACCTGTTCACGAAGGCATTGGCATTGGTGAAATCTTTGCCCGCCGGTGATGCCGGCTTGATCCATGAAACGCTTGCCCCGATCGGTCAGAACCAGGAGTTGTGGGCCTGCGGGGTCACTTACCTGCGAAGTAAAGTGGGCAGGGAGGAAGAATCAAAATCGAGCGGGGCTTCAGATTTTTATTCCCGGGTTTATGAAGCGGAAAGACCGGAGGTTTTTTTCAAAGCCACTCCACGTCGGATCGTAGGTGATGGCGACATGGTCAACACTCGCCGTGATTCTACCTGGGATGTACCTGAACCAGAACTGACTCTTGTAACCTCGTCCTCCGGGAAAATTATTGGGTACACCGTCGGGAACGATATGAGCAGCAGAAGTATAGAAGGTGAAAATCCGTTGTATCTTCCGCAGGCCAAAACGTATGAGGCCTGTGCCGCCGTGGGTCCCTGTGTGCTGGTTACTGAGTCGCCGATCAGCCTGGACAACCTGATCAGGTTGGAGATATTGAGGAATAATGAGACGGTGTTCAGCGACAGTATCGCCATCCGGCAAATGAAACGCACACTTGAAGAACTTGTCAGCTATGTGTACAGGGAATGTTCATTTCCATACGGCTGCCTGATAATGACCGGTACCGGTATTGTACCAGGCAACGATTTCACCCTGAAAAGTGGTGATAAGGTTAAAATTACAGTCGATAGTATCGGGACACTGACCAACACAGTGCGCTAGCCTATGATCTTTGTCGTTATTCTTTTCGCGATCGCCCTGCAAATTTTCCTGACGATAAAAAAGGTCAATCCTTTTCTGTCGCTGTTGATCGTATCGATCATTGCCGGTTTACTGCTTGGCTTAACACCGGAACAGTTGCTGAAATCAATTGAAAGCGGAGCCGGTAGTACACTGGCAGGCCTTGCGTTGATCATTTGCCTGGGTGCAGCGCTGGGGAAAATACTGGAGCAGAGTGGCGCCGCACAAAGGATCTCTTATACGCTGATCAACGCATTCGGGAGAAAGAAGATACAGTGGGCCGTCATGCTGACTGGCTTCCTGATCGGTATTCCGCTTTATTATAACGCCGGGTTTGTTATACTGGTGCCGCTGGTATTTACACTGGCAAGGGCAACAGGGCTCCCGCTATTGTTCATTGCGGTACCGATGGCGGCATCGCTTTCCACTACGCACTGTTTCCTGCCTCCGCATCCGGGACCGGTGATCCTTGTAAACGCGTTCAAGGCAAACATGGGGCAGGTGTTATTGTACGGCATTGTCATCGCTATCCCTGCAGTCATCATTGCTGGACCTGTCCTCGCACGGTTTCTCAGGCAGGTGAAGGTTGATGAGCTTTTGTTCGCAACCCCAGTCAAGGAAGACGAGCAGGTAAAGATGCCCGGCACATTTGCCAGCTTCGCCATCGCATTGCTGCCTGTTTTCCTGATTGCGCTGGGCGTGGTAGCAGGGAGTGTTTTTCCTTCCGGTCACCCGGTGCTCAGGGTGTTATTATTCACCGGCGATTCTACGATTGCTCTTTTACTCACGGTTTTAATCGCTGTGTACTTCCTCGGCCTAAGGATCGGACAGACGATGGATGCCATGATGAAATACCTCACCGATGCCGTTTCCGGTATCGCGATGATCCTACTGATCATTACGGCAGGAGGGATCTTTAAGCAGGTATTGATCGATAGCGGCACGGCAAACTACATTGCCTCCTTCAGCGATAAGCTCCATGTGGCTCCGCTGGTATTCGGCTGGCTGATGACGGCGATGCTGCGGGTGATGATAGGCTCGGCTACAGTGGCAGCCATCACTGCCGCCGGTGTGGTGAGTCCGCTTGTTATGAGTGGTGTTGTTTCCCCCGAACTGATGGTGCTCGCAGTGGGCTCGGGCAGCGTTTTCGGATCACATATCAATGATTCCGGTTTCTGGATGTTCAAGGAGTTTTTTAAACTCTCATTAGCACAAACCTTTCTTTCCTGGACTGTAATGGAAACAATTATTTCCATTGTAGGGCTGGCGGGAGTGTTGTTGCTTGATGCTTTTTTATAGCATACAGGATTGTCAATTCGCAGGCCATCGGTACAAACCCTTCTTGTCAAATGGATTAACCCGAGGATTTATTCCTCGATTCTATTTTTAAAGTCCATTTGTATGTGCAGGATTCTGACCACTTCAATTTTGTAACGATTAATCTTTCTTTTCGATCTTCGGACACTCTCTGCAGGAAGGCTACTGATTATTTAATCAGCTTGGGCTTTCGCAATGCTTGCTGCTTAATTCCTGTGTCTTAAGTGCCCCGTTATGCCTCCATCCGGAGACTATTTAAAACTAACCCAATCAATCTCTGCCTGCCCCTTGGTTCTTAACTCAACACGCAGGTTGACGGTTCCTTTGCTGGTGTTTTTCACCGGTTGTTTGAGGGTGGTCCAATCGCATTTTGTAAAGGGTATTTCTGCGATCACTTTGTCAGAAGCCCCTACAGACTTCACTACAAGGGTGCCTCCTGTTTCGGACCGCAGCCGTACGCTGAGTGTACTTGCCTTGGTTTCAAACCTGACTGCATTGTAGCCCATCCAGGCGCCAGGTTCTGTGAGGATTGTTTTCCATCCTTGGAATCTGTCAAGCGTATCAATGAACTCGATGGCTGCGCCCCGGGCGGACTTGCTGCTGTACCGGTCAAGCTGAATCTTATCAACGGCTGCAGTTACACCAATACCTCTCAGGGTCGGAATTACCTTCCGGATAGTGCCGTCACTATTGAAGAATAGACTGTCTGCCCGTATTGAGCGGGCCTTGTCGAAGGACGGAGAGTAATCATTGTGATGATAAAACAGGTACCACTGATTACGGAACTCCACGAGGGAGTGGTGATTCGTCCAGCAGCCGGTTGATGATTCATCCATAATCACCCCCGTTACTTTGAACGGACCCAGCGGATTGTCGCCCATGGCATATTCCAGCCGCTCCGTTTTATGTTCCACGTGGGGGTAGGTGAGGTAGTAAATTCCTTTGTGTTTAAATACATACGGCCCTTCTTTGAGGCCGGTTTCAGGAAGATTGCTAAAGGTAGTTACATCGGAGTCGAGTTCGATCATATTGGCTTTGAGCTTCGCACCGTATATATTGCCGGCCGACCAATACAGGTAAGCCCGGCCATCATCATCGATAAATACGTTGGGATCGATACCCTTCACACCTTTGATGGGGTTGGCCTCCGGCGCATACGGTCCTTCGGGTTTGTCGGAAATTGCCACGCCTATGTTGAAACCTCTGCCATGGGTCAGGGTATCTGCGGGCATAGAAGGGAAGTAGAAATAATACTTTCCATTCCGATAAATGCAGTCAGGAGCCCACATGCTGTAACTGTCCTTCCTCACCCATGGTACGTTGTTCTGCGTAACGATCACTCCGTGATCATACCAGTTAGTGAGGTTATCAGATGAAAAGACGTGGTAGTCTTCCATACAGAACCATCCCGGTCGGCCCTTGCCCGGCTCCGCGAGAATATCATGCGAGGGGAAGATGTATACCTTATTTCCAAATACCCGCGCAGTGGGATCCGCCGTGTATTGATCGCGAATCAAGGGATTCTGTGCCACTAACCCTGTACCGGAGATAAGCAATGACAACATTGTAAGGCCCAGACCAATCTTCTTTTGCATAAATTTTAATTTGGTGTTTTATTCCACGGCAGCAAACCGATACGTTACACCTTTCACTGTAGGGATGTCATATAAAAAAGTCACCGGCAGTTTTCGTTTTGTCACCGTCGCCCGTGGGGAGATTATCGGCGCAGGTGTAACAGCGACCTCGAAAAAAGGATTTTCATTTTTACCAACAGCTTCAGTGAGTCGCGCCGGACCGCGGCTGGTGATCCTGTTTGTTGCCCGAATACGAAGATTGCCGCCAAGCAGTGATTTGATGACCAAATTGGTAACAATACCATTTTCCCAGTCCAGGCGGGTAATTTCAAATCCGCCCCTGGCTTTGAGTCCGCTCACAGAGCCCTTCTCCTTCCAGGCATCAGGCAGGGCGGGTAACAAAAACACGGCACCATCGGCACTTTGCACAAGCATTTCTGCAATACCGGATGTGCAGCCAAAGTTACCGTCAATCTGGAAGGGTGGATGCGCATCAAAAAGGTTGTTGTAGGTGCCCCCGCCACCTTCGTTTATGCCGAGCGGGGTCAACTGATTGCGGATAAGCTGGTATGCATGGTTCCCATCCAACATTCTCGCCCACCAGTTTACTTTCCAGCCCATGCTCCATCCGGTGGAGACATCGCCTCTGTGTGCAAGCGTTGTAGCTGCTGCAGCGTACAACTCAGGTGTTCGGAAAGGAGAGATCTGGTTTGATGGGAACAAACCATAAAGATGGGACACATGCCGGTGTTGATCGGTTGGGCTATCGATATCTTCAAGCCATTCCTGCAACTGCCCATGTTGACCCACCATCATTGGGGGAAGCCGATCCCTTAGCCGCAACAGGGTGTCTGCAAACGATCGATCCTTCCTCAGGACATGCGCAGCAGAAGCAACAGTTGTAAATACATCAAATGCGATCTGGTTACTCATGGTTGTTCCGATATCCAGCGATGAACCCCCATGCACGTCGGGCGCATTTTCCGGTGATTGATCCGGATTGGCAACGAGCCAGCCTCGGTGGGGATGCTCAGTGAGGAAGTCGACATAAAACAATGCCGCACCTTTCAATATCGGGTACACTGCCTGGAGAAACTTACTATCTCCTGTATAGAGGTAGTGCTGCCACAGATGCTGGATAAGCCAGCCGCCTCCCTGGTTCCATAATCCCCAGAATGCGCCATCTACAGCGCCGGTAGCACGCCAGATGTCGGTGTTGTGATGAGCCATCCAGCCCCGCGCTCCATACATGGTGCTGGCGGTGTTACTTCCGGTAACCGACAACTCCTTTACCATTTTCAAAAACGGCTCATGAAGTTCAGAAAGGTTGGCCGGTTCTGCTGGCCAGTAGTTCATCTGTGCATTTATATTGATGGTATACTTGCTGTCCCAGGCAGGCCGCAGGTGCGGGTTCCAGATACCCTGGAGGTTAGCAGGCTGGCCACCAGGCTGCGAACATGAAATTAGCAGGTACCGGCCGTATTGAAAATACAGGGCCGCAAATTGCGGATCATCGGTTGTACTGAAATTTTTGAGGCGCTCATCGGTAGGCAATTCCTTACCAATTCCGCTTTTTCCAAGATCAATTTTTACACGGTCAAAATATTTCCGGTATGCGACGATGTGCGCGCGCTCCAGTTGGCTGTATGGCCGACCGATGGCATTGCGCAGGTAGCCAATTGCCCGTTGATTCTCATCGGCGGTCAGGTCCTGGAAATTAATAAAGTTGGTTGCAATGGAAATATAGATAGTTGCCTCGTCTGCATTGGCAACAGTGATGGAAGTATCGGAGGAGGTTCGGGTTCCGTTTTTGGTTTTAAAATGTACAATGCCTTTATAGCGCACCATCCCTTTCACGGCTTCGTGGTCTACGGTTGTCGCAGCAAAACTGAGTTCACGGTTGTTTTTTGTGGTTACCCGAACACCTTGTTGCGGCGAGGAATAAAAAGCAGTGAATGAAATGGATCCCGGCCTGCTTGCGGCAAGATGTATAATGACCAGCCGGTCAGATAAAGATGCGATCGACTTCCGCGTGAAAGTAATACCTCCAGCCTGGTAGGAGGTGGATGCTACTGCATTCGAAAGGTCAAGCTCGCGCCTGTAATTTGTATATTGTTCATGACCTTTAAACCTGAGATGCAACTGGCCAGCGGGCTGGAACATTTGGCCGTGCGATTTTTTACTGATGATCGCCTGGTTGGCAAGCGCCTCGGCATCCTTGTATTTTCCGCTGATGAGGAGACTCCTTATCTCCTGCAACGCCGCTTTTGCAAGTGGGTTATCATTGTTGTTAGGACTCCCGGACCAGATCGTATGTTCATTTAGCTGTATAACCTCTTCTGGTACGTTACCAAACACCATTGCACCCAGCCTCCCGTTACCGATGGGCAAGGCATTTTCCCACACAGAACCGGAAGGAGTAGTATACCATAGCTTCAGATCGTTGTTTTGCTGGCCAATCACATGCGTGATTGGCAGCACGCTTAAGCCGAGGGCGATGATATGGATGATTATTCTTTTCATAATTGTAAGCAAGCCGAAGGGCTCCAGCTTCGTGATCAGCAAGCCTTCAGACCCTCTGATTGCCGCCCGGGCAAGTCCCTGTTACCGGAAAAGCAGCGGTGCGAATTTGTAGAGATTGTTCCGCCACACCGGCCAGGTATGTCCCCCGGGATATTCGCTGTACTGGTAGCGGATCTTCATATCATCGAACCTGCCCAGCATTATTTTGCAGTTCTTGTATGCGATGTCCTCTTCTCCGCCCATCGCGATCCAGAAATTGCTGAGATTGTTGTTGATCTTGTCCGCGTTTGCTTTCATGAAGGCATACTCGGGTTCTGACAGGTTAGGCTGGTTGGCCCACCAGCCTGAACTGAATACACCCAATGAAGAAAACAGCTCTGTATTACGCAGCCCTGCGTAGAGTGTCTGCAAGCCACCCATCGAAAGTCCGGCAAGTGCTCGTCCGGAGGCTGTGGTCTTTGCCCGGTAATTCGTTTCAACAAATGGTATGACCACCTGCTTCAATTCATTTTCAAATGTCCGCAGTGCCTGTTCGCCAAAACCAGCTATGCCACCGCTTGACAGGTTGCCATCCATCATCACTATCAGCATGGGCTTAACTTTCTGCTGCGCAATGAGATTGTCAAGGATAAGGTCGGTCTTTCCCTGGTTAACCCAACCACGTTCATCTTCACCTCCGCCATGCAACAGGTACAGCACGGGGTAGTGCATTGTGTCCCGGTCATAACCGGGTGGCGTATAGAGGTAGAATTGACGCCACGTACCAGTGACCGATGAAAAGTATTTTTTAATGCGCACCTCGCCGTGTGGCACATCCTGAACTGCGTAGTATTCATCGCCTTTGAAGGGTATCTCAATCCCGCTTGCCATGCGACCCATGCCATAGAATGTTTCACCCGCAGGATCGGCCACGGGCACCCCATCGATCAGCAGTGAATAATAATGAAAGCCTTCAGAAATCGAATCGGTGGTTCCTGTCCAGTGTCCGCTTGTATCCCGCACCAGGTCGTATTTTTTTCCAAGATCAACCTGGATAGTACGCGCCTGTGGTGCTTTTACGCGAAATGCTACCCGGCCATCCGGGAATACCTGCGGATATTTCGCGGAGCGGACATTGCTTGCAGCAGGCGTACCCAACACCGAATATTTATTGAGTAATGACGGATCTACAGGCTTGAAGAGAAACTGGGAGAACATGTACAATCCATTTTTCCATACCTTGAAATCATGCCCGCCCGGCTCCAGGTAATACACATGAGGGATATCGCGGCGTCTCAGGTAGTCGTGTGTACGTTGGCTGACTGACAAGAGCCTGTCATTGTCCCCGCAGGAAATGAACAGCAGCTTAATATTTCCACGAAGTTTGTCGGGATCAGGGACAAGTTCGCGTGGAGGTTTGGTATTTGGTGCGCTGGAAAATCCGCCCACCCAGGCAAAGAGGTTGGGATTACCAAGTCCGAAGTTCAGCGATTGCCCGCCGCCCATAGATAACCCCGCTATCGCACGATGATCTTTGTCGGCGAGCACGGGATATTTTTTTTCAATGAACGGGATCAGGTCGTTCAGGAGGTCTTTCTCAAAATCAGCGAATGCCTGCCTTTTATCCGCAGCCATAATATCGCCAGTTGCGCGGTCATCTTTCATTGCCCGCCCGTTGGGCATCACTACGATCATCGGTTGCAGCCGGCCTTCGGCATACAGGTTGTCCAGGATCACCTGTGGCTTACCACCATTCAGCCATTCTTTTTCATCACCGCCGATCCCATGCAGCAGGTACAACACCGGGTATTTTTGTTTTTTAGAAAAACCGGGTGGGGTATATATAATGGCCCGGCGCTTCGTGCCCACGCTTTTAGATGCATAGGTAATTGTATCGATCATCCCTTTTCGGATGCCCGCCCGCAAAGAATCAAATCCGGGTGGGGCCTGGATGGGAATTGCCTGGCTATATGCCAGGAACACTGATAATACTCCCATGAACGTTGGTACAAGTTTTTTCATCGTAAGTATGAATAGTTTATAAAATCATTCTGCGTTGCGAGGCACACCGAGTATGGCATTCAGCGCAGGTTTGGCTCTCCGGTTACGGTCCCACAACAACGGGTAGTTGATTCGATTCGGAATGGGATAATCGTTCTTCCAGTTCATCCCGTCATGCACGCCCCAGAATGTGACGCGGGAGATCTTATCCTTTTTCTTATAAAAAATGCCCATCAGTTCAGCGTAGCGGCTGGCATGTTGCCGTTGCACTTCGTCCGGCAATCCGTTGCGAAAAGGATCCAGAAATGTCTTGAATTCTTCCAGTTGGAATTGTTTGTCCATCATACCCTGGCCAATGATCTGTCCTTCTTTGGTGAGTGGCAAAACATCGATATCCATTTCCGTGATCATTACCTTCACGCCGCAGGAGGCAAAACTGTCGATCGCCGCTTCAATGTAACTTGATTTTGGGTAGTTGAGTCCCCAGTGACCCTGCATCCCGATTCCATCCACGCGAATACCCTCTGATTTCAACATTCTAATCATTCTAACGATCCCGGCAGCCTTGGTAGGCCTCCAGGTGTTGAAATCATTGTAATACAATTCCGTTTCCGGCGCATACAAGGCAGCATATTTGAAGGCATATTTAACGAGCGTGTCGCCGTTGCCTACAGCAGTGACCCAGCTTGTGTTGCGGTAGTTGCCGTCTTCATCTATCACTTCATTCACTACATCCCAGGCCTGTACTTTGCCGGCATATCGACCGGCTACTGCCAGGATATGCCTGCGCAACCTTTCAAGCTGCTGTTCTTTCGTGTTTTTATTTCCCAGGGAATCTGTGAAAAACCAGGCCGGCACCTGGTTATGCCACACGAGGGTGTGACCCACGATAAACATATTATGTTGCTGGCCAAATGCTACAAAATCATCTGCAGGACCGAATTCATATACGCCTGGCCGTGGATTAAGCAGTGCGGCTTTCATTACATTCTCTGCAGTGATGCTGTTGAAATGTTCAATCACAATTTTTCGTGAACTGTCATCCTGGCCGGATGTGATCGCCGGGGTGACCGCTGCACCTATGAGAAACGCATTTTTGTAGGCATCTTTCAACGGAATGACAGGGTTGTCATACATTGCCTTCTTCCCTGGACTGCAGTGAAAGGAGGGCGCTGCGAAAGCAAATGCGAGAAGCAGTTGTAATGTTTTCAATGGCTGATGTTTTATGCGTTCAGGCGGTGGATCATATTGTTTTGCTAACCTACAAGTTCAGCAAATAGTATTCAACACCATCTATGCCCGTCCTGTTTGGGTATACAATCGTTTTGTAGATGCTTTGGCTGTCCTGTTAAAAATATCGACCTCACCATGCAAAAACTACCAAAATTGAACACAGTTGATTTTTATAAGCAGATTATTCATGAACCAAACGCTCATCCCTGAACTGGTAGAAAAAGCCGGGGCTTGTCGGCCCCGGCTATAAACTTTTACGACACATCTCGAGGCCTCCATCACTTCAATTCCAGCACGACAACACTTACCGGTGGCAGTTTCACCGTGAGTTTGTTTTTTGTCAGCGTTGCTCCGTTGAATGAAACGGGTGTGATCTTTGACGGCTCCTGGAACGTATTGTAGTCCTGCATGCTGGCGGACTTAAGTATTCTTCCCGACAACGATTGATAGGCTGCACCGGTGACATTGATCGTGACGGTATGTTCTTTCTTCGGATCGATGTTAACCAAACTTATATGAGTTAAACCGCGATCGTCTTTGGACGCCGATGCATTTACGGCTTTCAGCTTTTCCTTACCAAATACGTAGTCCGTTCCTGTGACCTGCAGCGGGAGCATCATTGCGTCATGGTGCACCGTGTACATTTCCATGACATGGTAGGTCGGGGTTACCAGCATTTTGTTGCCTTCGGTAAGGATCACTGCCTGCAATACATTCACGATCTGCGCCAGGTTGGCCATTTTTACCCGGTCAGCGTGGTTGTTGAAAATGTTGAGCGTGCTTCCGGCGAGCATGGCATCCCTCATCGTGTTTTGCTGGTAAAGGAAGGCAGGATTCGTGCCGGGCTCCACTTCGTACCAACCGCCCCATTCATCAACAGCCAGGTGTTTCTTCTTTTGCGGATCATATTTGTCCATGATCGCACTGTGTTTCGTAATGAGTTCCTCCATCTTCAGCGCCTGTCGCATAGTAGTGAAGTATTCCTGTTCTGAAAAATCGGTGGCTGATCCTTTTTTCTTCCAGTCGATCACGCTGTAGTGATGCAGCCCCAGCGCATCAAACATGTTTGGTGGCAGATCCCTCATCAATACCTCCGTCCATTTATAATCGGCGCTGTTCGCTCCGCTCGCGATTTTATAGATCGGTTCGTTAGGTGAAGCCTGGCTCATGAACGTTGCATACTGCCTGTAGATATTGGCATAGAACTCCGGTGTCATGTTTCCTCCGCAACCCCAGGCCTCATTGCCCAGCCCCCAGAATTGCACCTTCCAGGGTTTGCTACGGCCATTTGCTTCGCGCAGTTCCGGCATCGGGCTGCTTCCATTTGGATGTGTTGTGTATTTGATCCAGTCGCTGAGTTCACTGGGTGTTCCGCTACCCACATTACCGCTGAGGTATGGTTCAGCTCCAAGTTCTTCGCACATGTTGAGGAATTCATTTGTGCCGAAGCTATTGTCTTCCTTCACATTCCCCCACCAGACGTTGAGCATGCTCGGGCGGGTGGCTTTCGGTCCAACACCATCACGCCAGTGGTAAGTATCGGCGAAACAACCTCCGGGCCAGCGAAGAACCGGAATCTTCAACTTTTTCAACGCGTCAATCACGTCCAGCCTGACCCCATTTTTATGCGGGATCTGGGTGTTGTTTTCGCCCACATACAAGCCATCATAGATACAACGGCCAAGGTGTTCTGAGAAATGACCATAAATATTTTTGTTGATGCGGTCCTTCGATTTGGTGACATCAATTGATACTACGTCCTGGCCACTCGCGCAAACGCTCAGTAATGCGAATGCCGGTAACAGCAAATATCTTTTCATGTATGAGTTGGTTTTTGGTGATAACAGCGTTGTTTTACTTTATAAGACAGCCATGCAGAGGAGGATGACGTCGAGGGCTGCGATTGCAAGGGGAAGCTGGCAACCCGGGGAGGTGTCGTAGGTGTAAATAATTTCAAGCGGCAAGCATTTGCGGACACGGTATAATGCTCTATAATCAAGCTTAACCAGTGTCCGAATAAATGTCAATCTGACTAATAATTAGCTAATCTAAAAAAATCCATTCAATAAACCGGAAAAATATTGCTCTCCCTGTTAAAATAATTGTCAATCTAACAAATAACACTATTTTTGGTCGTAAAGCTTGCTGATGCCTCAACAATACGTGATTGGTGTTGATTTCGGGACGGATTCAGTCCGCGCCATCCTGGTGGATACTGCGAACGGCAGCGAACTGGCAGCAGCAACATTCACATATCCCCGCTGGAAAAAGGGATTGTTTTGTGACGAAGACCGAAACCAGTTTCGCCAGCATCCGCTGGATTATATAGAAGGCCTTGAATCCACCGTACTCCAGTGCCTGCAGAAAGCAGGCCCGGATGTTGCTGCAGCGGTGAAAGCCATTTCGGTAGACACCACCGGTTCAACACCTTGCTTTGTTGATCGCCAGGGCAGACCACTTGCCCTACTCCCGGAGTTCGAAACAAATCCCAACTGCATGTTCGTTCTGTGGAAGGATCATACTGCAGTAGACGATGCTGCCAGGATAAATGAGTATGCCGCGACACAATCCGTAAATTACCTCCAATATGTTGGCGGCATTTATTCTTCAGAATGGTTCTGGGCGAAGATGCTGCACATTCTTCGCAATGATCCGGAAGTGAAAGCCGCAGGGTATTCCATGGTTGAGCACTGCGACTGGATTCCTTATCTGCTAACGGGCGGAAACGATGTCGGCCTGATGAAACGCAGCGTATGCGCCGCTGGCCACAAGGCCCTTTGGGCACCGGACTTTGGCGGTCTGCCCCCGGATGATTTTTTTGCAGGGATAGACCCTCGTCTCGCAGGCATGCGTTCCAGGCTTTTCCAGCACACTTATGCCAGTTCCGAAAGTGCGGGAACACTCTCGTCCGAGTGGTCCTATAAATTGGGACTGTCAACCGATGTAATCATAGGCGTAGGAGCCTTCGATGCGCATATGGGTGCTGTTGGTGCGCAGATCGAGCCTTACTATCTCTGTAAGATCATGGGTACTTCAACCTGTGATATCCTTGTAGCGCCGGTTAAAGATGAAAAGCCGCCACTGGTGACTGGCATTTGCGGACAGGTGACAGGCTCAGTGATTCCTGGCATGACAGGCATGGAAGCGGGTCAGTCCGCATTCGGTGATTCCTATGCATGGTTTGTCCGGCTACTGACGGAGCCGTTTGTTGATTTGCTCGCGTCATCTTCCGTAATAGATCATGATACATCAGTTGCTTTATTGACTGAGGTTCAGACAAAGCTCATCCCACTCTTGTCTGCCCGAGCGGCGGCACTGCCGGTTGATGAAGAAGCTGAGTTGAGCATCGACTGGTTGAATGGCCGGCGCACGCCGGACGCTAACCAGTTGCTCAGGAGCGCCCTGCTGGGACTGGACCTTGGTACGGATGCTGCGCGTTTATTCCGAGCCATCGCAGAGTCAACCTGCTTTGGCGCCCGTAGCATCACCGACCGTTTTTTGCGGGAAGGAATTCCTGTGAGAGGACTTATAGGCACCGGTGGGGTGGCAAAGAAATCTCCGTTTATCATGCAAATGATGGCGGATGTACTGAATATGCCTCTTCGCATCCAGGCGGGTGAACAGACCTGTGCGCTCGGCGCTGCCATGTTTGCTGCTACAGCAGCCGGTATTTTTGATGATGTCCGGCAAGCCATGCAGGCAATGGGCCAGGGTTTTGAAAAGGAATATTTCCCTGATCCGCAAATGGTGCCGATTTATGAAAAACGCTATCAACGCTTTCTCAAGCTGGGGAATTTCATCGAACAGGAGACACGGTCTCTACAGCATAGCTAATAAATTGTGAACATGAATTACAACGACATCAGGGAAGATGCCTACCAGGCAAACATGCTCTTACCTGCCCACGGGCTTGTCATTTTTACCTTTGGCAATGTCAGTGTTGCTGATCATAAAGCAGGCGTGTTTGCCATCAAGCCAAGTGGTGTTCCTTACGAGGAACTCACTCCTGCTAAAATGGTCGTCGTGGATTTTGATGGAAAGACCGTAGAGGGAGACCTGCGGCCTTCGTCAGATACGAAAACGCACGCTGTCCTTTATAAGAACTGGCCAAATGTTGGCAGCGTTGCACATACACATTCCACCTATGCAACAGCCTGGTCGCAGACCTTGCGTGATATTCCTTTATATGGCACCACGCATGCCGATCATCTTACGATTGACATTCCCTGCGCTGAACCCATGGACGATGATCTCATCATGGGCGATTATGAGCATGCCACAGGATTGCAGATACTCGGTCTTTTTTCAAGACGGGGCATCAGCTACGAAGAAGTGGAAATGATATTACTCGGCAACCACGCCCCATTCACCTGGGGGGCCAATAGTAAAAAAGCCGTGTATAACAGTGTCGTGCTAGAGTCACTTGCGAAAATGGCCTTCATTACAGAATCCATCAACCCGGATGTAAAACGTATGAAGGAGTCGCTCATACGAAAGCATTACCAGCGTAAACATGGCGAAGGTGGTTACTATGGGCAATAGGTTCAGAAACACAACACAACAAACCACGCGGCAAAACAAAATAATTTATGATCGATCTGAAGAAATTTGAAGTCTGGTTTATCACCGGAAGCCAGCACCTGTATGGCGAGCACACCCTGCGGCAGGTTGCCCAACACGCTGAAGAGATCGTCCGGTACATGGATAACGATAGTCAGATTCCTGTTACCATTGTCTGCAAGCCCACTGTGACCACCCCCGGTGAGATCACTTCTGTCTTATCCGAGGCGAACGCAAATCCATCGGTGATTGGTATAATCGCCTGGATGCACACCTTCTCACCGGCCAAGATGTGGATCAATGGATTGAAAAATCTGCAGAAGCCTATGCTTCACTTTCATACCCAGTTCAATCGCGATATTCCGTGGGGAGAGATTGACATGGATTTCATGAACCTGAACCAGAGTGCACACGGCGATCGGGAGTTTGGATATATTGTCAGCCGGCTTCGTCGCAACCGCAAAGTGGTAGCAGGTCATTGGAAGGATCCGAAGGTCTTGAACAGCTTTGGTGTCTGGACAAGGGCCGCGGCTGCATGGCATGACTGGCAGGGTGCGCGATTTGTGCGTTTCGGAGACAACATGCGGTACGTGGCAGTGACAGAGGGCGATAAGGTAGAAGCAGAGTACCAGTTCGGTTACTCAGTCAATACCCATGGTGTTGCGGACCTGGTTGCAAGCATTGAAAAGATAGCTGATGCGGAAGTTGAAAGACTTATTAAAGAGTATGAAGAACAGTATACCATTGTGGCTGATCTGAAAGCAGGCGGAGCGAAACGGCAATCTCTGGTCGATGCAGCCAGGATTGAGCTCGGATTGCAGCGGTTCCTGGAAGAAGGGAATTTCAAAGGATTCACCGATACTTTTGAGGACCTGCATGGTTTATTACAACTCCCAGGTATCGGCGCCCAACGGATGATGGCGAAAGGGTATGGGTTCGCTGCTGAAGGTGACTGGAAAACTGCCGCGCTCGTCCGCGCAATGAAAGTGATGGGCGCAGGCCTGCCCGGTGGAAACTCATTCATGGAAGACTATACCTATCACTTCGATCCGGCAAACCCGATGGTGCTAGGTTCGCATATGCTGGAGATTTGTGAAAGTATTGCGGATGGAAAGCCAACCATCCAGATTCATCCGCTGGGCATTGGCGGAAAGGCCGATCCTGTCCGGCTTGTTTTCAATGCTGCTGCCGGCCCCGCACTGAACGCGTCTGTTGTGGACATGGGCAACCGTTTCCGGCTTATCGTCAATGAAGTCGAGGCACAGAAGCCGACGCATGAACTGCCTAAGCTACCCGTAGCCCGCGTGCTCTGGAAGCCATTGCCGGATATGAAGACGGGATGTGAAGCATGGATCATTGCAGGCGGTGCGCATCATACCTGCTTTAGCCAAAACCTTACACGCGAGCATCTTGAGGATTTTGCAGATATAGCTGGTATCGAGTTTCTATTGGTAGGTAATGAAACAACCATACCTGCGCTGAAACAGCAATTACGTGTCAACGAAGTTTATTTCCGTTTAGGGATATGATTCATGGCATAAGCTTTCTGATGGTGGTGTTTCCGTCAACCTTAGATTGATCTGGCCGGGTATTATTCACTCTACTGGTCACTATTCTAAAAAGGACAACCGTTAATTTCGCTGTTTTAAAAATGCCAGGCTGCTAATGAAAAAATATTCACAGCAAACGAGGTTTTTGATCGCCGTCGATTGTATCATTTTCGGTTATGACGGGGAGGAGCTAAAGCTGCTGGTCATCAAGCGGGGGTTTAGCCCCATGAAAGGCAGGTGGAGCCTGGTCGGGGGTTTTGTTACGAAGAAGGAAGACACCGACGAAGCCGCAAGACGCGTATTGCGGACGCTGACAGGGCTGGACGGTTTGTATCTTGAACAGTTACATACATTCAGCGCCGTGAAAAGGGATACACAGGAGCGGACGGTATCGGTGGCGTATTTTACACTCATCGACCTGCAAAAGTACAGGCAGCAGATGAGCGACGACTATCACCCGGAATGGTTTTCGATCAACCAGGTCCCGGCGCTGATCTTTGACCACGAAGAAATGGTAGAGATGGCCAGGAAACATCTCCGTTACAAAGCCGCCCTGCATCCATTGCTATTCGAGCTGCTGCCCGCAAAGTTTACGATTCCGCAATTGCAGCGGTTGTATGAAAGTGTCTACAACCGTACTTTCGACAGTGGCAATTTTACCCGTAAAATAAATTCCACCAAACTGCTGACGCGGCTGAATGAAAAAGACAGGACAGGTTCAAAGAAAGGCGCCTATTATTATAAAGTGAATACAAAGAAATATAACGCCAACATGAAGGGTGCGGGAAGCTGGATGCTGGATGCGGGATAAGTGCGGACCTGCCTGCCGGAGCGAAGCGGAGGTGGGATGCTGGATGGCTGGATACTGGATGCCTGGTCCCAGAGAACGAGAATGAGAACGAGAGCGTTTTTTCATTTTTCATTCCGGAGATTACGCCAGCGGTGACTGAGTAGCCGCTTGCCCTGAGCCTGTCGAAGGGAGCGAAGCGGAGGTGGGATGCTGGGTGGCTGGATACTGGATGCTTTGCGTGCCAGCTTAGGCGATCGGATTTATAAAAATAAACATACCATACATGAAACGTTTGCTGTTTCTTGCTCTTCTCGTTGTGGCTACTGCCACCCACTCGCAGGAATACAAATCCTTCCCCATGTGGAACCCTGACCTTCCCACTTCGGATCGCGTGAAGGATGTCATCAGCAGGCTGACATTAGAGGAAAAAGTAGCACAGATGCTAAACGCCACGCCCGGCGTGCCTCGTTTGGGTATACTTCCATACGACTGGTGGAACGAGGTGCTGCATGGTGTTGCGCGCACCCCATTCCGGACGACGGTCTTCCCACAGGCCATCGGCATGGCAGCTACCTGGGATACCAATGCCCTTTATACCATGGCTGACTATTCAGCACTGGAAGGTCGGGCTATCCAGAATAAAGTAAATGAGCAGGGCAGAACGAATGAACGATATGTTGGTCTTACCTACTGGACTCCCAACATCAATATCTTCCGCGACCCAAGATGGGGCCGTGGCCAGGAAACATATGGGGAGGATCCGTTTCTTACATCGATGCTGGGCCGCGCATTTGTCCGGGGTCTGCAGGGTGAAGACAGCAAATACCTGAAGGCTGCAGCCTGCGCCAAACACTTTGCAGTACACAGCGGACCGGAACCTAGCCGGCACTCGGATAATTTCAACCCCACTACGTATGATCTGTGGGACACCTACCTGCCGGCATTCAAAACTTTGGTGGTAGATGCCAAAGTGGAAGGCGTGATGTGTGCATACAATGCTATAAATACACAGCCTTGCTGTGCCAATGACCTGCTCATGAACGATATCCTGCGCCAGCAATGGAAATTTACAGGGTATGTGACATCCGACTGCTGGGCCATTGATGATTTTTTCAGGTACCATAAAACACATCCTGATGCAACCAGCTCCGCTATCGTTGCGTTATTGCACGGAACCGATGTTGAATGCGGGCAATCGGTGTACACGACACTGGTTGATGCCGTACGCAATGGACGGATCAGTGAATCGTACATCGATCAGTCACTGACGCGTTTATTCACCACGCGGTATAAGCTTGGCATGTTTGATCCGGTATCGATGGTGAAGTATGCACAAACATCGGCTTCGGTTCTGGAGAGCCAGCCGCACAAGGATCATGCGCTTAAAATGGCACGTGAATCAATCGTACTGCTCAGGAATGAGAACAACACCCTGCCACTGAAGAAGACAATAAAGCGAATTGCCGTTGTTGGTCCCAATGCCGACAACCGGATTTCCATACTGGGTAACTATAATGGATATCCTTCGCAGCTCACCACTGTGCTGGAAGGCATCAGGGCAAAACTGGGACAAAACGTAGAAGTGATTTATGAAAAGGCAATCAATTTCACGAATGATACATTATTGGAGTATACCGATATGACCTCGGCCTTCACAACGGGGACAAGCAAGGGCTTCAAAGCCGAATATTTCAGTAACCGCGATTTGAAAGGCGACCCCTTCCTGGCCCGCACGGAGGAAAAACTCGATCACAACTGGCAACGCGGCGATATTCTCAGTGCAAAGCATACCGCGACCAACTTCTCTGCCCGCTACAGTTCTGTATTCACAGCAAGTGAGACCGGCTATACTGAACTGGAAGTGGAAGCGGATGATGGATACCGGTTATTTATTAACGGTAAGCAGGTGCTGGATGCATGGAGCCGCAATCGCTGGGGCGCAAAAACGTATAACCTTCAGACTACTAAAGACAGCACGTACCAGGTCGTACTTGAATACTGGCAGGGAGATGAGAACGCCAATGTTGCATTGAGAACCGGCCGCCTGAAGAAGACCGATATGAAAGCCCTTGCTGCAAAACTGAAAACCGCAGATGCCATTGTATTTGCGGGCGGCATCTCGCCCCAACTGGAAGGAGAAGAAATGCCGGTGAATGCACCTGGCTTTAACGGTGGGGACCGCAGCTCGATCCAGTTGCCGGCCGTTCAAACTGAACTGCTGAAGGCATTGAAGGCAACGGGTAAACCTGTCGTATTTCTTATGATGACAGGCAGCGCCATTGCCACACCCTGGGAATCCGAAAATATTCCTTCGATCATCAACGCATGGTATGCAGGACAAAGCGCTGGTAGTGCGATTGCCGATGTGTTGTTTGGAGATTATAATCCGGCGGGTCGATTACCCGTCACCTTTTATAAAAGCGATTCGGATCTGCCTTCATTCAGTGATTATTCAATGGCCGGGCGTACTTATCGCTACTTCGCAGGAAAGCCGTTGTATCCTTTCGGATTTGGATTGAGCTATTCAACGTTTAGGTATACTGCGCTTAGGGTTCCTGCCAGGATCAGGAAAGGCAAGCCCGTGACGGTGACGGTATCACTGAAGAATATGGGCAAGAGAGATGGTGACGAGGTGGTGCAGTTGTACGTCGCACATCCTGGTGCGAAAGGCAAAGCTCCGGTTCGCGCGCTGAAAGGTTTTCAGCGTGTACCGATGAAGGCCGGGGAAACTAAAACTATAAAGTTTATGCTGACGGCTGATGATCTTTCTCTTGTAAGCGAAACGGATGGGAAGTTATATCAGCCATCAGGCAGCATCACGATAAGTGTTGGTGGAGGGCAACCCGGCCTAGCGGTAAAAACGACGAGTAATGTATTGACGGGGAAGATAGTGGTGGAGTGAAAAAATTAAAAACTCAAAACTTAAAACTTAACAACCTTAACCTCAACCTCGCTTCGACAGGCTCAGCCCAAGCAACCTTAACCTTATTATTGAAACGACAGCACACGGTTGCGGGCAATCAGCGCGGAGCCTACGATCCCGGCTTTTTCTTTGAGTCGGGACATGGATAATTTCGAATCGCTGTTTACAAGTCCCAATGAATATTTGTTCAAGGCGATCTTTGTAGTGAGATAGAGATAGTCGCCGGTGGCTGTCAGCGCGCCGCCAAGTACGACGAGTTCAGGGTTATACAGATTGATCAATACGGCAATTCCCCTGCCCAGGTTGTACCCAATTTTCGATACCAGCTCGATTGCGAGCACATCCTCCTGCCGCGCGCCTTCAATGATGTTGTGAAATGTCAGTTCCTCTGTTGCGGCAGTATCCTGCAGGATATTCGACACCGAACCTTCCTGGATATGTTTCGTGAACATGCGCATCAGTGCCCTGCCTGATGCCTCGGTTTCCAGGCAACCGCGCTTTCCGCAGTGGCAGATGATCTCGTTATCAAAAAGGGGGATGTGCCCAAACTCACCACTGAATCCGGATTTGCCATAGTATAATTTGCCATCGATCAGGATACCGAGGCCAAGACCATAATCAAGATTAACGAACAACACATTTTTCTCATTCTTCACCACGCCTTTGTGAAATTCACCATAAGCCATTGCACGGGAATCATTTTCCAGAAACACCTTGATCCCGATGCGGCTCTCAATGATGTTGGCAAGCGGTTCTTCGCTGAAATGGAAAAAGCTATAACTATAGCCACTGTTGGAGTTAATACGGCCGGTCAGGTTGATGCAGATGGAAAGGATGTTCTTCTGCGCAACCTGGGGTTTCCTGATAAAATCCGTGAGGATGGCGATCAGCCGGTCAAGGCTTTCCGACTTGTTCTCCAGCAGGAAAGGGATTTCCAATTCTGTCACCGTGAGATTTTTCCGAAAGTCGAGCAGGCCAATATTGACAAAATTGTCCCGCACATCCACCCCCAGGAAATAACAGGCATCACTCAGGAGACCGTAATGGTTAGCGGGACGGCCGGCAATGGAGTCGATCTTACCGCAGTCTTCCACTATATAATCATCCACCAGTTCGGTGATGAGGGTAGTGGCAGTGGGAATGCTGATGTTCAGGTGCTGGGCGATCTCGGGTATGGTACTTTCCTCCTGTGAATCGAGAAAAGTAATGATCTCCCGTTTGCGGGTAAGGTGTTTAAAAGCTACGCCACCGGGCTCGTCTTCCGTAAGGAGCTGCTTGAGTTTGGAAAAATTCATGGTTAAGGTCAAAAAGAGCCTAAACCTACTGAAAAACAAGCAGATTAAAAATTTTAAGAAAAAAACCGAGATTTTCTAAAAAATTTATAGCTTGATCGCCAGCGGTTTGCGCATATGAATAAATTATTTCAATAAATACTTGTCAATAAATAAATTATTTTATTAACTATTCCTATATTTAAAAAATAATTTAAAAATTGATGACAGAACGGCACCTTATACAATCATTTAAAGCTTACGGTCCTCTCTATGAAACCGAGCTCACCGAAACAGTTATTCCCTTCTGGATGGCCAACAGCCGCGACAACGAATATGGTGGGTTCTTCAACTGCCTGAACAAGGACGGCTCCATCTACGACACTGACAAGTTTATGTGGATGCAGGCCCGGGAAGTCTGGACCTTTGCCACCATGTTCGAGAAAGTCGAACAAAAGCCCGAATGGCTTGATATGGCCAAACATGGTCTGGATTTTATTCTGAAAAATGGTCGCGACAGCGGAGGCGCCTGGTATTTCTCAGTCACCCGCGAAGGGAAACCCCTAATACAACCTTACAACATTTTCAGCGACTGTTTTGCCGCCATGGCGCTCAGCATCATGGATAAAAACATTCCCGACAACGGTTATGGCCAGCTCGCCCTCGAAACCTTCGAGAACATCCTTCGCAGAAAAGATAACCCGAAAGGCAAATACAGCAAAGAATTTCCTGGCAGTCGGCCCATCAAAGGGTTTGCCCTGCCCATGATCCTCTCCAATCTGGCGCTGGAAATGGAACACCTGCTCGGAAAGGAAAGAGTGGACGCCTTCATCCCGGGTGTGATCCATGAGGTGATGGACGTATTTTATAAATCCGGGCTTGGCCTTATTGTAGAGAACGTGGCCCAAGACGGATCGCTGGTCGACAGTTTTGAAGGCCGGCTACTTAATCCCGGTCATGCCATTGAAGCCATGTGGTTCATGATGGATCTCGGCGTGCGCATCAATGACGACCAACTTATACGCAAAGCGGTGGATATAGCACTTGCCGAAATTGAATATGGATGGGATGAAAAATATGGCGGCATCTTTTATTTCCTTGACAGGAAAGGATATCCGCCCCAGCAACTGGAATGGGATCAGAAGTTATGGTGGGTACACCTCGAAGCGCTCGTTGCCATGGCTAAAGGGTTCGCGCTTACGAACGATCCCCGCTGCTATGAATGGTTTGTAAAACTCCACGATTATACCTGGAAACATTTCCGCGATACTGAACACGGTGAATGGTATGCCTACCTCAACCGGCAGGGGGAAGTTTTGCTTCCACTGAAAGGAGGTAAATGGAAATGCTGCTTTCACGTGCCGAGAGCGTTGTTGAATATCTGGAAAACAACGGAAACGGTGCCACAGCAAGTAGAAGAGCCGGCATGCTAAGGCCTTAGGATCTAACGATTATTAAAATGATTGCTTGACAGGGTTAGTGTAAAGTTGTTTGATCAGTCATTTCAGCGATGTGCTTATGAAGTTGATTATAAATTAAACGGGGTAACCCAACTAACTAATTTTTACTGCTTAAAAATTATGAAAAAACGAACCAAAGCTCCGATCAGTCTGCAACTGCTGAAGCCATTCATGGTCTTCGGTTTGCTATTCATCGCCTGCCTTGCCTCTTTTGGCCAGGGCGCTGCTGTCGTCAGGGGGGTACTTGCAACCTCTGCCGGTCTTCCCGTTCCCGGCGTGACAGTTCTGCAAAAAGGCACAAAGAACCAAACCGTTTCCGATTCGCTTGGCCGGTTTACGATTACAGTTGACAACCCCGCTCGTGCCGTCCTCATACTTACTTCTGTTGGTTTTGAGCCAAAAGAAGTAGCGGTCAATAGCCGCACGATGTTGAGTGAAACCCTCGAGTTTGCCACCAAAGTTCTCGACGAGGTCGTGGCTGTTGGATATGGTACCGTGCGCAAGCGTGATGTTACCGGTTCCATCGCTTCCATAAAAGGCGAGGAGCTGTTGAAATCAAATCCCACCAGCATCAATCAGGCCCTGCAGGGCAAGCTTGCCGGTGTTGTGGTCAGTCAGGCAGACGGTGCACCCGGTGCAGGTATCAATATCCAGATCCGTGGGGCGAATTCTTTCAGTACCAGTACAGAACCCCTTTATGTGATCGATGGTGTGCCTTTCAATACCGGTGAAGCACCCGGCACTGATTTCGCCACAAAGCAGACCAATAACCCGCTCAACCTGATCAACCCGCGTGATGTACTCTCGATCGAAGTGTTGAAGGACGCTTCCGCCACCGCGATCTACGGTTCACGTGGTGCAAATGGTGTCGTCATGATCACCACCAAAGCGGGCACCAAAGGAAGAACCAGGGTGGAGCTCAGTTCCAATACCTCTGTATCCACGCCGGTGAAAATCGTAAAAGTCCTTGATGCCGCCACCTATGCAGAGTACAGGAATGAAATGGTGCGGTATAAATATATGTACGATGGGGGTGAGTTTGTTGCTGAGCAAAACCTTCCTTACCCCGTTGGCGGCAAGTGGAGCTATACCACCGAGATCGATCCCGTTACGGGTCTTCCGGTTATCGTAGACAGTACCTTCCTTCCCGGACCCGACAGCTACCGCAATGGCTATATGG
The DNA here is from genome assembly GCA_023430465.1 of Bacteroidota bacterium. Taxonomy (GTDB): domain Bacteria; phylum Bacteroidota; class Bacteroidia; order Chitinophagales; family Chitinophagaceae; genus JAEZAM01. The sequence continues at coordinate 50,393 of JAEZAM010000111.1, forward strand.
GCAATGGTACAGACTGGCAGGACCAGATCTTCCACACCGGCCTGTCACAGGACTATAACCTGAGCATCTCCGGAGGTGATGATAAAGGAACATTCATGTTCTCTATCGGCAGCCTGGATCAACAGGGTATCATCCGCAACTCCTACTTCAAACGTTATAACATCCGTTCCAACATCGATCGCAAAGTGACCGAGTGGTTCAGCTTCGGTAATTACCTTACGGCGTCGAAGTCGGACAACCGCATGGCGCGAACCAACTCTGAAACCTACGGTATCATCCCATCAGCACTCGCATTTACTCCAACGCGTACGGTATTTGATCCCGATGAGCCATCCGGTGTCTCTGAAGACTTCGCCAATGGTCTCTCAAATCCTTATCTCTACGTCCGTACAGCGAAGAACGTGCTTGGTTCCCTCAATCTTTACAACTCAACATTTGCGAAGATCAAATTCACCGATTACCTGACCTTCAAGCAGGATCTTGGTTATTCCTACAGCCAGAGCCAGCGTGATATTTATTATAACCGGTTCATCAGCGGCGGTGCTGCACCCGTGAATGGCTACGCCATGCAGGCCGACAACTATTACCAGAGCGTATTGCTTCAATCCACGCTGAACTTCAGCAGGCAGTTTGCAGAAATGCACCGCGTGGATGCCGTAGCCGGTTACACATTCGAGAATGTAACCTGGGGAGGTAAAACAATGAGCGGGTCAAATTTCCCTAATGATATCACTGAGAACAACTCAATGGGCTCTGCATTGCTGCAGAATCCGAACTCATCCAGTAAAGGCAAAAGTTCCCTGATCTCTTTCCTGGGCCGGGTTAATTATTCTTTCCTGAATCGCTACCTCGTCACCGCTAATTTCCGACGTGATGGATCAAGCCGTCTCTCGAAAGAAGGCCGCTGGGCTGACTTCTATTCATTTGCTCTTGGCTGGAAGTTGTCTGAAGAAACATTTATCCGCAACCTTGGGCTCTTTGATGAACTTAAACTAAGAGCTGGTTATGGTGAAACAGGAAACCAGGGTGTGAGTGCCTATGCTACACGTTCACGCATGACTGCGCAGAATTATCCAATCGACGGTTCCCTGCAGAGTGGTTTTGCTGAAGACCGCTGGGGCGGCCCCGCAGCACCAAACCTGAGATGGGAAACAACCAAACAGGTTAACATTGGCCTGGACATGAGCTTTATGAGGAACAGGCTGAATTTTGTGATCGATGTATACGCTAAAAAGACAACAGACCTCCTGCAATATGCATTCATTCCACTGAGTACCGGTTTTTCAAGCATTGCCACAAACTATGGTAACGTGACGAACAAGGGGCTTGAGATCAGTGGTAACTATGCTATAGTCCGCTCACGTGATTTCAACTGGAAAGTGGATGCGAATATTTCATTCAACCGTAACGAGATAAGTGGGCTGGACGCTGATCAGTTCTCCGATGTGGTCTGGGGACTTGAGAGCATGTTTCTCCGCCGGAATGGGCATGCGATCGGTACCATCTATGGCTACCAGGAAGACGGTTATTATGACAATGAAGCAGAAGTGCGGGCAGATGCTGCTTACCAGAACCAGACTGATGCAAAGATCAGAAGTATGGTGGGCCAGGTGAAATACCGTGATCTGAACAAAGACGGCGTGATCGATGATCGCGACAAGGCCATCATCGGCGACACCAACCCCGATTTTACCTATGGTTTCACCAACACGATGAGCTATAAAAATTTCACCTTCAGCTTTTTCCTCCAGGGGATACAGGGAAATGATATCCTGAATGCCAACCTGCGTTCTTTTGATATGGCCGGAACCACCAACATGCCGCAGTTTGTGTGGGATAACCGCTGGACGCCCGAGAATAAAGCTAATGCAATGTTCCCTCGTGCCGACATCACCTTTACGCGCAGCCTGAGAGCGTCTGATCGGCTGATCGATGATGGTTCATACCTGCGCCTGCGCAATGTATCGTTGGGTTACCGCTGGGACAGGCCGACGAATTTTATCAGCTCATTGAATTTCACTGTATCTGCAAACAACGTATTTACCGCAACAAAATACAAATGGTATGATCCGGATGTGAATGCCTTCGGCAGCGACCCTGCACGCAGGGGGGTTGACATGGCATCCTATCCAAGTGCCAGAACATTTGCCTTCGGCGTACAGGCATCATTCTAAATCGATCATCAATTTTATAAAATCAGACAACGATGAAAAGATTACCAATACTGATTGCGGGCTTATTTATCCTCAGCTTCGGGATATCCTGCAGTAAAAAGCTGGATGAAGAAGCATACACCTTCGTGTCCGGCGAAGACCTGATCAAACAGGGCAACTATGCCGAACTTGTTGCAGGTGCTTACAACACCTTGAGTTTTCCTTTCGAGTGGGGAAACTATCACAACGTAGTGAATTTTGACGTAGACTACCAGACCGGTCCGACCTGGGCATTTGGTGAGCTGGGTGCCGGAAATTTTTATGAAAATGGTTCCGTTCGCAGTTTTTACCAGTCTTATTACCAGGCAATTCACCGCGCCAACTATCATTCTTACCTGATCGGGCAGATGAATATCCCCGATGATGTCAAGAATAACGCGCTGGGCGAATTGAAGTTCCTGAAATCATGGGCTTATTTCAACCTGGTGCAATTTTTCGGTGACGTGGTGCTATATACCACCTCTGTATCAGAGGGCGCACCGCTCTACAAACCCAGGTCTCCCATCAGTGAAGTGTACGGGCACATCATCGAAGAATTGAAGTTTGCCGAAGGCGCCATGTTCGCCGCACAGGATGCTAAATATAAAAAGGGTCATCCATCCCGCGGATCTGCCAAAGGCTTGCTGGCTAAGGTTTACTGCACTATTGGTTCTGCCTCCATGCCTGCGACCAATATAAATGTAAGTGGTGGCATTGCTTTCTATTACGATGATAATGGCAACAAGGTGCGTGTTCCTTATCCCGCCAAACTTAATATCACGAAAAACCAGGTGGCAGGTTATGAAGGATTCAACTCCCAGGAATACTACCGTCTTGGTATGGAAAAAGCAAAGGAACTCATAGATCTCAATGAATTTGAGTTATATGGTTCTCCTCAGGAACTCTGGTCGCCTGCCAGCAAGAATGGGAAAGAGTTCATGTTCAGTCTTCAGACCCTGGCGGGAAATGCAGCGCTGAGTAACTTCATGGCAACTGATTATGGCGGATATTACCTTCCAACCGGTCAGTTGACGACAGGATATTATGTACAACGCGATCACTGGTACCAGATGTTTGATGACGCCGACAAGCGCATCACCTGGGGTGTGATGCACAGGACGCCGTATGCTTACAACGCAAACACCGGAACACTTACCTATTCATATTACCCGGCAAAAGACAGTTCAAAAGTAAGGCTCGGGCTGGATGGCTATCAACCTACAGATCAGTTAAGGTATGATGCGCATCTGTATGGTTCAAGACTGTTGAAGTTTCGCCAGGTAACTTCTCCACTGGATGGTACGCGCACAGATTTCAATTTCCCCTTCATGCGTTATGCCGAGATAATCCTGTTGTATGCTGAAGCGGACAATGAGGTGAACGGTGGACCCTCGGCTACGGCCATCCAGATAGTGGACAGGCTGAATGCCCGAAATAACGCTGTCACAGCAGCGGACATGGGAACAAATACACCATGGACACAACAGTCGTTCAGATCCTACATCCTCGAGGAGCGTGCGAAGGAGTTTGCGGCTGAGGGGATTCGCCGGTTCGATCTCCTGCGCTGGGGGATTTACCTGCAGGTGATGAATGCCCTGGGTGGGGATGACGAGAATGGTGTTATAAAACGCCGTGAACAAAGGCACCTGTTAATGCCCCTGCCGGCAGATGAAGTAAATACCAATCCGTTCATTGAAGTGAACAATCCCGGTTGGTAATTGCATAATTCATAATAAAAATTATCATGAAAAATAGATATAAACAATATTTGGCGGTCTGCCTCGCCGGCATTCTCTTAATGTCCGTCACCTCATGCAAAAAGGACGACGTGAAATTCGCCGCACCGACACTGGCAAAGGTTACCACCATCCAGAAAACGGACAGCACCATTTATGAAGGAAACATGGGCGACTGGATAGCTATCCACGGCTCGGGTGTAACCGGCATAACGGAGATAAAATTCAATGATGTCCTGGTTGACCTTGAGCAATTCTACGAAGAGAATGGTGTGTTGTACCTGCAGATTCCTGTTAAACTGCCGATCGAGATTACGGATAAAATATACATCACTACCGCAGGCGGCAAGGCTGAGATACCGTTCAAGGTAAACAGCCCCGATCTTGAACTGACCGGGATGTTCAACGAATACACACCACCAGGCGATACCATCCGCATCTATGGAAAGTTTCTCATGCTATATGAAGTAGATGCGACGAATGCTGTGGTGATCTTTGGTGACAAGGAGACACCTGTAATTGCCGCAACCGATAATTACATCACTGCAAAAGTTCCCATGGATGTTGCTTCCAACGTGAAAGTGAAACTTCAGAGCAACAAGTACAATGCAGTGGCTGTCTGCCCTGGATTTTACAAGGATAAGAATTATGTGATCACCAGTTTCGATGCGGACTTTCCCTACACTACCGCTACAGGTCAGCAATGGGTAGGCGAGTGGCCGAACCCCGCGCCGATATCCGGTAAATACATCCGGTTTGATGTCAACCAGCAGACATATCCGAACGGACTTGGCTGGTTCTACCTGATGGAGAAAAGCTACAACTATCAACTTGATATGGTCCAGCACCCTGAAAAATACGTGGTGAAATTCGAGTTGAATATGCGGCTCCCGATCCGCCGTACCAATTTCTTCATCTATTACTATTGGGCAGTAGCGCCTGGTCCCATTGGCGGTGACCTGTTTACAGTGCAGAACCTGAACGTATGGCAAACTGTATCCATTCCACTGGAACGCATCATACCGATGGGCAACACGGGAACTGCCACCAGCTTTTCATTCAACATGCGGGTCGAGAACTTTGCCCCGGTTGAGGAAGTTGGAATGTATTTCGACAATTTCAGAATTTATAAAAAAGGTGATTAATTAAATGGTGGCGACCGGAAGCAATAGTAGTTGTCGCTTGCCACCATGCCGTTTGCGGGAGTTCCCGCAGCCGTCTCCATTGTTTGTTTAAAAAGCTTTGATTATGTTCTCACGTTGTACCCGTTACATGCTCCGCCTCTTCATCGTTGTTTGTTTTCCAATTGCAGGTCTGGCCAATGAGGTTTACCTGGATAAGCTGGATGTAAAGTATATGTTGCAGGACTGGGGCGGGCCGGTCGTAAATAAGTCTGTTCTTGGCGCACCCTTGCAGGTAGCGGGAGTGAAGTACTCCCGCGGTATAGGTACACACTCGATCAGCAGGTTGATGCTTAAGCTGGATGGCAAAGCGACCCTTATCAGTGGCTATGTTGGGGCAGATGACCGCAATGATTATAGCGGTGACATGGAGTTCCAGATACTCGCGGATGGAAAGTTGATCTGGACCAGCAACATCATGCGCAAGGGCATGCCTGCGCTGCCATTCCGGGTGGATCTTACGGGAAAGCAACAAATCGTATTGCTTGTCCGGGAAGCAGGTGATGGCATCATGTATGACCATGCAGACTGGCTGGAAGTGAAGATCGAAACTTCCGGTGAGGTGATTCCCCAAACCGTTTACCCGGCTTCCATTTCGAAGGATAAATACATCCTTACACCGAAGCCTGCCGATAAGCCACGTATCAATTCACCTAAAGTATTTGGTGTGCGGCCAGGCAATCCATTTCTTTATCAGGTTGCAGCAACTGGCGCTCGCCCGATGAAATTCACGGCCTACCAGCTTCCGGAAGGATTATCGATCAACGAACAAACCGGATCAATTTCAGGTTCCGTTAAAAAGCCCGGTCGCTATTATATCGTGGTCAGGGCGGATAATGCAGCCGGTGGAGACTATCGCCGGGTGCGCATCGAGGTTGGCAACGCACTTGCCCTCACGCCACCCATGGGATGGAATAGCTGGAACAGTTGGGGTATCAACGTGGATGAACAGAAAGTAAAAGATGCGGCTGATTTCATGAGCAAGGAACTGATCAATCATGGTTGGTCATACATCAACATCGATGATGGCTGGGAAGCAAGCGCGCGAACAAAGGAAGGAGAGTTACCGGGCAATCAAAAGTTCACAGATTTCAAAGGACTCTCTGATCATATCCATAGCAAAGGGTTGAAATTCGGGATATACTCATCGCCCGGTCCTAAGACATGTGGCGGTCATCTCGGCACCTATGGACATGAAGCGATCGATGCAAGGACCTGGGCGAAATGGGGTGTCGACTACCTGAAGTATGATTATTGTGGTTACAATGAAATTGCGCCGGTGCCCAACGAAAACCTTATAAAGGATCCATATATCCTGATGGGCAACGAACTGGAGCAACTGGACCGTGACATCGTTTACTGTATCGGTTACGGTGCTCCCAATGTGTGGTATTGGGGCCAGGAGGCGAAGGGACACCAGTGGCGCACCACGCGTGATATCACCGATGAGTGGAATGTGGTTGTTGCCATCGGGTCATTCCAGGATATCTATGCACCGGTCACAAGACCCGGCAATTATAATGATCCGGACATGCTTGTCGTGGGCAAGATCGGTGGCGGTTGGGGCACGAAGCTTCATGAATCGCTACTGACCGCCGACGAGCAGTACAGCCACATCAGCCTCTGGAGCCTGTTGTCAGCACCCTTACTGATTGGTTGTGACATGAACGCGATGGACCCATTCACGCTGAACCTGCTTACGAACGATGAAGTGATAGCTGTAAACCAGGATCCCCTGGTGAAACCTGCAAAAAAGATCATCACTCAAAACGGGCAGGTCTGGTCGAAGGAACTGGAAGACGGTTCCCTTGCAGTTGGCTTCTTCAACATCGACCCCTACTATATTCTCTGGGATAAATCCAATGAAACCAGCATCCAGAACCAGGACTACGAAATTTCCGTTGACTTCAGCCAGCTTGGTATAACCGGCGAATACAACGTGCGTGATCTATGGCGGCAGCAGGATGTCGGTAAAGCAAAAGGAAGCTATTCAACGAAGGTCCCTTATCATGGCGTGAAATTGTTTAAACTGACTCCTGCAGGAAAATAATTGTGTTTTTCATCAACTAACAACTACATCAATGAACAGGCGAAACTTTTTACGAAATACCGCGCTCGGTTCTGCCGCCCTTTCAATGGGACATACAGGATTTGCGGGCGAAAATAAACTGCCGGAATTCAACATGGCCGATATAAAGCCCATCACGGGCTCATGGTTTGAGTTTCAACACCTGCTTCCTGCGGAAGGAGAGTACTGGGATCCGGACCTGGCAAAATTCACCGAACAGCAATGGAAAGATAAGGTGCGCGAGATCAGTGAACTTGGTTTTGAATACCTCGTATTGCAGGAGGTGGCATTGAACGGGAAGTCGATCTACCCTTCCAAACTGGTGCCGCAGCATAAGCTCGGTTGTGCCGATCCGCTGGAAGCCGTCCTGGCAGCCGGTGATGAGGTGGGGATGAAATTCTTCCTGAGCAATGATTTCTGGGATGACTGCCAGAAAGGGGAATTTCTCATGACCGATCCCGGCATTAAAAAGTTAAGGAACAAAGCCATGGAGGAGATCGTTAAGAGATACGGCCATCATAAATGTTTTTATGGCTGGTATTTCCCGAATGAATCTTATCTCATGCCCTACTTCGATGAGAAGTTCATTAAGTATGTAAATGAATGCTCTCACGTGGCGCGTTCGCTGCAGCCGGCATCGTTCAATTTGATCGCTCCGTATAACATCAAGGCGGAGAAATCAGATGATAAATTCGTTAAGCAACTGGAAAGAATGAACATTGATGTCATTGCCTACCAGGATGGTGTGGGGGTGAACCACACAAAGTTGGGTGAGCCGGCAAAATATTTCGAGAGTCTCCATAAAGCGCATCAGAAAGCCGCCAGGTCCAGGATATGGGCGGATATGGAGGTCTTTTATTTTGAAAAAGGAACAAAGGACAACCTGCTTCCTGCCGACTTCGAAACACGCATACTGCGCCAGATGAAGGATCTGTCACCGTTCGTAGACAAGATCCTGATCTATCAGTACCTCGGATGCTTCAATAAGCCAGGTTCGACGGCTTATGCCGGTCATCGGAACCAGGAATCGGTGAGGTTGTACAACCAGTATAAGTCCTGGTTGGATAAAAGAAATACACTGGTGAAAGGTTGACCTTCTTTATAAAGCGATTAAATATTGAACAATGGTCCTGTTATTTCGTCTTTGTTGCGCTGTCTTGCTCGTATGTTCTTTTTTCATGTCCTCAGCGCAGTCCGGGCAGCCGGGAAAGACCACTTTAACGAAGTCCGTTTTACTGGACAAGATCAAAGGTGGCTGGGCGGGTCAGACGATCGGTGTGACCTTTGGATGGCCATCCGAATTTCGCTATCTCGGCGCTTTTATCGGGGACGATGAAACCATTCGCTGGCACGAGGACTACGTCAACGAGGCGATGACCACATTCCCCGGCCTCTATGATGATGTATATGTGGATCTGACATTCGTCGAGGTATTTGAAAGACTGGGCATCAGCGCGCCGCTTGATTCATTTGCTGCGGCATTTGCTGAAAAAAAATATGAGCTGTGGCATGCCAACCAGGCCGGCAGGTACAATCTGCGGCAGGGGGTACCTCCGGATCAGTCAGGTCATTGGCTGCACAATCCACATGCAGATGACATCGATTTCCAGATCGAGGCAGACTTTGCGGGTTTGATGAGCCCCGGAATGCCCGGAGCCGCAACAGCCATTTCAAATAAACTGGGAAGGCTGATGAATTCAGGAGACGGTCTTTATGGCGGCATCTATGTGGCGAACCTGTATGCACTGGCTTTTATAAGTAAGGATATCCGGTACGTGGTAGAGCAGGCACTGACTGCCATTCCATCTCAAAGTAAGTTTTACCAGTGTATTGCCGATGTTGTCAAATGGCATAAGAAGTATCCGGGCGACTGGAAGCAGACCTGGTTTGAGGTACAAAAGAAGTGGGCGGCTGAAACAGGTTGCCCGAATGGTGTCTTTCATCCCCTGAATATCGATGCGAAACTCAATGCAGCCTACGTTGTGATCGGATTGCTCTATGGTCAGGGTGATTTTACAAAAACAATAGAAGTAGCCACAAGACTCGGCCAGGACTCCGATTGCAATCCTGCAACCGCTGCCGGTGTGCTGGGCGTAATGAATGGGTACAGTAAGATACCGGCCTACTGGCTGACCGCGTTGAAAAAGGCTGAGCAACGAAATTTTTCATTCACCGAGCTATCACTTGAAAAAGTATATGAAGTTAGTTACAGACATGCATTGGCCAACATCGCCGCAAACAAAGGCGATACTGCCTCCGAAACAATTTCCCTTCCGAAAGTGGCGGGAATCGCAGTCCCTTATGAACAGAACTTCGCAGGCCTCTATCCCCAGGAATTCATCCCACTCGGAAAATCTTTCCGGGACGAATTCACCTTCGAAATGGAGGGAAGAGGATTTGTAATCCGTGGTCATGCGGCGAAAAAATCTACAGATGCGCCCACACACGTCTTAAAAGCTGCCCTGTTTATAGATGGCAGGCAAGTAGAAACTGCAGAGCTTCCGGTGGATCCAATTCATGCCCGGACTGAGCTATTCTGGAATTATAAACTTTCGCCGGGAAAACATATCATTAAAGTGAAGGTGCTGAATCCACATGGATCCTACGAGATACGCACGGTAGATTGCCTGGTGTATGACAACAAAAAGAAGGTTGGTATGAGGAAATAATTCCTGGGAGGCCGATGGTTTATTCTTTTTCATAAAACCGGATGGAAATGTCAAAAACACGATTCATATTTTTGGCCGCACTGCTATTTATTGGAACATCGGTTGCGGCTCAATCGGTAAAAGTCAGCGGATATGTGCGCGATCGAAACCTGGGAACGGGCATATCGGGCGTGGTAATAAGCGATGGGTACACGGTCACTACCACGAATGCCAAAGGAATGTACTCGATCATGACACATCCTTCCGCCGTTTTTATTTTCATGTCCACTCCCGGAGGTTATATGATTCCGCATGAGGACGGGTTGCCCATGTTTTATATAAAGATGGCCGCGGGCAATAAATATGATTTTATCCTGGAGAAAGAACAAAATGGCGATGATCGTCATCTCCTGATCGTTGGTGCAGATCCTCAGCCCATGACAGTGGAAGATGGCGCAAAATGGCTTTCATTTGCGCAGCAAAATTTCAGGGCAGTTACTGACAGGTATAAGAATATTCCAAAGATCGGGATCATGTGCGGCGATATCGTAGGTGACTCACCAGGTCTGTACCCCAATCATAAACAGGCATTAAAAGCTATCGGCATTCCTTTTTTTCAGGTCATCGGAAACCATGATGTTGATTACGATGGCCGGTCGGATGATCGCTCACAGAAAACTTTCCGCGAGGCATTCGGCCCGGAGTATTATTCTTTCAATAGGGGCCGGATTCATTATATCGTGCTCGATGATGTGTTTTACCTGGGTAAACATTATACCTATACCGGTTATCTCACTGAGGCGCAGTTTGCCTGGCTGGAGAAAGATCTGGCGCATGTACCAAAGGGCAGGACGGTTGTGGTATCTGTACATATACCGTTTGAGATCGACCAGTCACCTCTTCCGGGAGTGACCATCAATGAAAAGCACACGGATGTGGGACTCTCCAACAGGGCACATTTATATAAGCTGCTCGCACCTTATAAGGTTCATTTTATGTCAGGACATACGCACTGGAACCAGCAATTCCAAACGGCGAATGGCTTTCATCACATTCATGGTGCGATGTGCGGTCAATGGTGGCAGAGTCCTGCTTCATCAGATGGATCACCGTTGGGGTTTGGTGTGTACGAGGTGAATGGCGATAGCCTGAGCTGGTATTATCAAAGCGCGGGGGAGAGCCCGGATTACCAGATGCGCGTTTATCAACCAGACAGTTCGGGCGGGTTCATTGCAAATATCTGGAACTGGGATGCCGGATGGAAAGTTACGTGGCTGGAGGATGGCGTGCCATCAGGTGATATGAAACAATTTATAGGGCATGATCCTTTCATCTCGAGGTACAATGATTCACTGCCCCATAGCTGGTCGTGGGTGAGGCCTACACTTACGCGTCATTTATTCGAAGGGCATATAAAGCCCGGTACTAAAGCCATTGCGGTGAGGGCAGTGGACAGGTTTGGTAAAATATATACAAGTCATTTGTCTGTACAAAAGCGATGAAGATAAAGTGTATCCATATTTGCTCATGGTTGATCGTCCTTCTTCTCTTTGGGCCGAACGCTGCGAAAGGACAATTACCACTGGTACTCCCTGATATTCTTTCAGATCATGCCGTACTCCAGCGAAATGATACGGTGAAACTCTGGGGCCGGGGGCCGGGTTCTTTCAACCTGCAGATCATTGCCTCCTGGCGTACTGCCGATACGATAACGATTGAAATCCCGGCCTCCGGCACATGGATAACAGATCTGCGAACTCCGGCAAAAGGCGGCCCTTATACGATCAGTTTCATTTGTGCAAAAGACACGCAGGTTATCTCTGACATTTTAATTGGTGACATATGGCTTTGCTCCGGGCAATCAAACATGGAATTCAGTGGGGCCTGGGGCATCGATAAAACGGATACCGCGTGCCGGTTTGAATCTAATAACGAAATACGTTTCTTCGAAGTAGAGAAAAATTATGGAGATCTTCCGGTTGGTGATTGCAAAGGACGTTGGGTGAAATGCACGCCGGAAAGCGCGATTGCTTTCAGCACGGTGGGATATTTTTTCGGGAAACAAATCAATGCAGTGGAGCGGTTACCAGTCGGTCTGATCGGCGCTTATTGGGGCGGAACGAACATTCAAACATGGATGCCAACGGAGATTTTCAGGGATTCTATCGCAAAGGAATCCGTTGCATACATCGAGCCATATGGCTGGGCACCCAAAGGTGTTGCTTCGTTGTACAATGCAATGATCTTTCCATTGCGAAACTATCGGTTGAGAGGATGTATCTGGTACCAGGGTGAGGCAAACGTGGATTGGGACTGGACGAGATATAGCAGTCTGCTGAGCGATATGGTGGCCTCATGGCGAAGGCTTTTTTCCAGGTCTCTGCCATTTTACGCGGTAGAGATCGCACCTTGGACGGGATATAAGGGTCTGCGTGCTGCAGCATTGCGCGAGCAGATTCAGAAAGGGTCTTCCCTGATCCCTCAGTTTGGCTCTGTCGGCATCAGTGATCTGGTTCCCGATACCACTGACATACACCCGATCATGAAAAGAAGTGTGGGTGAGCGGCTTGCTGCAATGGCGCTGAAGGAGGTGTATGGGCACGAAGAACTGAATCCATATGCACCGGCTATTGCATCGGTCATATTCCGCATGAATTCCGCAACGGTAGCGTATTCTTCTGCAGGGCCGCTGATATCGAAATCAAAAACTGTGAACGGTTTTCAGTTGGCCGGTGAAGATGGCATCTTCCACCCCGCAAAGGCAATGTTGCAGAAAGGAAATAAGATAAATGTTGTTGCTGCTGCCGTGTCGAAACCTGTGGCATTGCGCTATTGTTTTGAGAATGCTGCCATACCGGGATTGTTTGGGCAGACGGGTTTGCCGTTGAAACAATTCAGGTCAGATAATTATCCCATCAACTAATCTGCCCATGAAAGCATACCTCATAGGATTTTGTTTATTGTTTACACAACTCGAGTGTACTAAAAGCCGGGATCAGGAGCGTGATTCTGTCCCCGCTGCTGCCGTACCAAAAACGGAGGGCACTTTTATCCAGTATAACCTGGTACGCAACTGGACCGATGCGCGATGGCAACAGGAGTTCAATGCGCTCCGCGAAGCCGGTATGCAGTACATTATATTAGGGTCTACTTTAAACACCGATACCAGCGGCAGAATGTATGCTATTTTTCCCACCACCATTCCCAACGTCACCAACCGATATGGCAATGATATTGTGGAGAATTGCCTTCGCAATGCCGCGGCTGCCCGATTCAAAGTATTCCTTGGTTTAAATTTCGATGAACGCTGGTGGCGGGGTAATCATAGCATCGAATCACTTACTCCCCTCATGCAACTGGGCAATCAACTCGCGGAGGAACTGGTCAATCGCTATAAGAGCCGCTATGCCGAAACGATGTACGGATGGTACTGGGTCTGGGAAGTGGACAATCTTCATTTTACTACACTTCAGACCCAGGAGGCGCTGGCGAAGGCGCTCAACACAAACCTGGATCATCTTTCCCGAATCTCACCGGACATGCCGATGATGCTCTGCCCGTTCTTCAATTACCGGCTGGGTACGCCGCAGCAAAATGCAGACATGTGGCGCAATGTTTTTCGGCAAACCAATTTCAGGCCCGGCGATATTTTCGCGCCGCAGGATTGCATTGGAGCGGGCGGGCTTAACATGGAGGTATTGAGCGACTGGTTCGCGGCACTCAAGCCTGCTGTGGATTCCAAAGCCGGCCTGGAATTTTGGGTAGATACGGAAACCTTTGATCAGCGTTTCTGGACCAGTGCAACGATGGATCGTTTTGTGAAACAAATGGAGCACATTGCACCATACGTAAAGCGGTACGTGAACTTTGCTTACAGCCATTATTACAGTCCCTGGAAAGATAATCCCGCATTTCACGATGCCTACGTGTATTATACAAAGCATGGAAAATTGCCTGACATGAATGTATCGGCTGACATTCAGCATGCCGATGTCAATTCCCTGACTGACCTCTCGAAAGAGCTTACCTGGTCGGTCCGTCCCTCTTCCGAAGTGAATGTGGCGGGTTATTTTATTTATCTCAATGATTCCCTGTACCTGGACTGGCAGTATAAGCCAGGAGTAGATAAGAGCAGACGACTGAAAATTGCCGGTTCAGCTTTGAAGGACAGGAACGTGATCCTGATCCGGCCCTATTCCGTTACAGGAAAGCAAGGTGCTGGCAGGAGCGTGGCCTTTGATAGGTAATTTTTTCCAATGGTAAACGTAAAGGATAACTAAATCGTAGTATAAACCCAGATGATTAGTAACATGAATATTTACGCAAGGATATTTTTACTGACATTGATTTCTATCGTGTCGATCAGTGCTACGAACGCCCAAAGCCGGTTGCTGAAAGGAACAGTGACGGAGAGCAGTACAGGCAAGGGCATACAAGGTGTGTCGGTTACCGATGGATTCTCAGTGGTAAATACAGATGCGGGTGGCGTTTATTCTTTTTACCCGCATCCGGAAGCACAGTTCGTTTATATATCGATTCCGGCGGGCTTCTCAATACCGACGGAAAAGTTTCTCCCTAAATTCTACCAGCAGCTCAGCAGGGCGAAGACCCGCTATAATTTCCAACTGGTAAAAGAGGCAACAGATGATTCCCGCCATGTATTGATCGTAGGTGCGGATCCTCAACCGGCAAACGAGGAAGCATCTCAGAAATGGCTGCATTTTGCCCGGAATTATTTCAAACCTGTCACAGAGCGCTATGCCGACCTGTCAAAGATTGGTATTTTATGTGGTGATATCGTTGGGGATGATCTTTCCCTCTATGCTAATCACAAGGAAGCGATTGCCTCGATGCGATTCCCCGTTTTCCAGGTGGCAGGCAACCATGACAACAACTATGAAGCAAGAAGCGATGATGGTTCCGTGCGCACATTCCGGGAGACATTTGGACCGGAATATTATTCTTTCAACAAAGGCAGGATCCATTACGTGGTGCTCGATAATGTCTTCTATCTTGGAAAGGAAGCATCCTACCTGGGATACCTGTCCGAGCGTCAGCTCAATTGGCTGGAGAACGACCTGAAACTGGTTCCCGCCGGAACGACGGTTATCGTATCGGCACACATGCCCTTCGAGGTTGACAACCGGAAGCCGCAGGAATCCGATCCCCTGGGCATGCCGGGAAGCAACGTGATCACCAACCTTTCACACTTTTATAAATTGCTTGCACCATATACCGTTCACCTGATGTCGGGTCACACGCATTGGCACCAGCAATTTGAAAAGAACGGGATATTTCACCATATACATGGAGCTATCTGTGGCGCGTGGTGGGGCGGCAACACTTCTTTCGATGGAACGCCGCTGGGATTTGCGGTGTACGAGATCGATGGCGATAGCCTTTCCTGGTATTATCAAAGCGCAGGGCATGATCGTGATCACCAGATGCAGCTCACTTATGTAGATTCATCGAGTACCGTCATTGCAAATGTTTGGGACTGGGATGATAAATGGAAAGTTGAGCTCATCGCCGATGGGAAGGACATGGGAGGCATGATGCGCTATATCGGCTACTCGCCAGTGATGTCCGATTATTACAACTCACTTCCGCCTGGTAGTCCATGGATGAAGCCAGTGCTGACAGGGCATCTATTCAAAATGCGGGTACCAGCAGGCACAGCCCGGATTACAGTTAAGGTTACAGATCGTTTTGGCAGGATATATAAAGAGTCGATGGCGATCAACAACAAATAACGAGTTCTAACTTGCGATGAAAATAGCTTGTATGTATAAAAGGAATTTATTCGTGATGCTGGTTCTGATCGGCTGCACGTTATTTAGCCACGGTCAGCCGGGGGTGGGGCTTACCAATTACCGCCTGCCGCTCGAGAAGAAAGGGGTAAAGGTGGCGGCTCCCTTTCATCTGGCGATCACCGATCCTGTTTTGAGCATTGTGGAAGATACTTCCGGGATGTTCCGGATCAAGGGTAATGCACTCTGGCTGAAAAAGAATAAAAAGATACACCGGAGTACGGCAGCCATGGTATACACGCTTAAGCTGACGATCGTCGACAGGCCGCTGGAAGTCGACCTGGTGGTTGACCGGTTCCTCACTAATAAGGTCATCGCACACCGCGGCGCATGGAAGAATAACAACGTTTCTCAGAATTCTCTTGGCTCCCTGCAAAAGGCAATAGATCTAGGTTGTGAAGGTTCTGAATTTGATGTCTGGGTTTCAGCAGACGGGGTTGCTATCCTGTCGCACGATGCCTCCATCGGCGGATACGAAATCGAGAACACACCTGTTTCGCAACTTGTTAAAGTACCGTTGAAGAACAATGAGTTCCTTCCCACACTCGAAGAGTTCCTGTTATTGGGTAAAAAACAAAATCGCACCAACCTTGTGCTCGAGATCAAAACCTCTACCAAAGGGGTTCCCGCCATGCTGGCTGCTGTCGATACGATCGTGGAAACTGTCAGCCGGCTGAAGATGCAGGGTTGGGTGAAATATATCAGCTTCAATCATGGCGCCCTGGTCCACCTGCGGAAAAGCCAGCCTTTTGCTGATCTGTCTTATTTATCGGGTGACAAGTCTGTTGATCTTATCAGGAAAGACGGATTAAACGGCATCGACTATCACCACCAGGTATTTGATAAAGATGCGCAACTGGTGACTAATGCCCATGCGCTGGGTTTGACGGTAAACGTCTGGACAGTGAATGCAGCGGATAAATTGAAGCATTTTCTCGAGAGGGGGGTCGATATGATCACGACGGATGAACCTGAACTGCTGTTGAAAATTATCGCTGACCTAAAATAGGGTCAGTCACCAAAACAATTGCTATGGAACACAAGACCAGGAGAAAATTTCTCTCCGACATCGGCCTTGCAGGAGGAACGTTCTTTGCGGCCGACTATTTAGCTGAGGGATTGCCTTTAGATCAGCGCATCGGCGCAGCCGGTGATATTCTGCCTATCACCGGGACATTCCTGGATGAAATCTCACATGACATCCCGCATCAGAATTGGGGGCGCAAGGAATGGGACAACGATTTCCGGCATATGAAGGCGATTGGCATCGATACGGTCATCATGATCCGGAGCGGCTATCGAAAATTCATTACGTATCCCTCGAAGTACCTGATCGGAAAAGGTTGTTACAAGCCGCACCTAGATCTGCTGGAACTTTTCCTACAGCTTGCCGATAAGCACAAAATGAAATTTTATTTCGGTTTGTATGATTCCGGCAAATACTGGGATACCGGGGATCTCAGTGCCGAGATCGAGCATAATAAATATGTGATCGATGAAGTATGGCAGCAGTACGGGTCCAGGTATAAAAGTTTTCAGGGCTGGTATATCAGTGGCGAGATCAGCCGCAAGACAAAAGGCGCCATCAATGCTTTTCGTGCGATGGGCCAGCAATGCAAGGATGTATCCGGCAATCTCCCGACTTTCATCTCCCCGTGGATCGATGGGAAAAAAGCAGTGGAGTCTGCTTCTGCACAAATCACGAAGACCAATGCGGTTTCCGTAGCAGAGCATGAGCGGGAGTGGAGCGAGATATTTGCGGGGATACAGGGTGTTGTAGACGCAGTGGCCTTCCAGGATGGACACGTCGACTATGATGAGCTCGATGCATTTTTCACGGTAAATAAAAAGCTCGCTGATAAGTATGGTATGAAATGCTGGACGAATGCAGAAACGTTCGACAGGGACATGCCCATCAAATTTCTTCCGATAAAGTTTGAAAAGCTTCGCATGAAGCTGGAGGCTGCGGCCCGCGCAGGCTATGACAAAGGTATCACCTTCGAATTTTCACATTTTATGAGTCCGCAGTCTGCCTATCCGCAGGCGGGGCATCTTTACAACCGTTACAAAGAATTATTGAATCGTTAATTATGAAAGATCAGAATTTAGGTTATGTAGTGTTCCTCACTGTAGTTGCTGCATTGGGAGGATTTCTTTTTGGCTATGACACGGCCGTGATATCCGGCACAATTGAGCAGGTCTCTGCGCAGTATAATCTTACGTCGCTGGAGCAGGGATGGTATGTTGGTTGTGCGCTTGTTGGTTCTATGGCCGGTGTGCTTATTGCCGGTTATTGCAGTGAGAGGTTTGGGAGAAAGTTGTCGTTGTTCTTTTCAGCGATTCTGTTTTTCCTTTCCGGAGTGGGCTGTGCCATTTCACAAAATATCGATGAACTGGTCATTTACCGAATCATTGGCGGACTCGCCATCGGCATGGTGTCGATCATTTCACCGATGTATATTTCAGAGATCGCCATAGCAAAATACCGCGGAAGGCTGGTAGCCTTATACCAGCTTGCCATCACCGCGGGATTCCTCGGTGCTTACCTTGTCAATTACCAGTTGCTTGACTACTCGTTGTCGGGTGTACAGATGGAGAACGAGACCATGCAACTGGTTTTTATATCGGAAGTATGGCGTGCCATGCTGGGTATGGAAGCTTTGCCTGCATTGATGTTCCTGCTTATCTTATTCTTCATACCCGAAAGTCCGCGTTGGTTGTTGCTGAAAAATAAGCAGCAAAAAGCTTTGAATATCCTGGAAAAGATCAACAAGGGGAGACTTATGGCGGAAAAAGAAGCCGAGGCTATTCAGCGCCAGGCAGGTACGGCCGGCGCCAGGGTAAATTACAGGCAACTGTTGAAGCCGGTGTATTTCAGGATATTGTTGATCGGTGTGGGCATTGCCATTCTTGGACAGTTCATGGGAGTTAATGCGGTGCTTTATTATGGTCCGACCATTTTCAAGAACAGCGGCCTTTCTGATGGTGACTCACTTTTCTACCAGGTATTGGTTGGACTCGTTAATATGCTCACAACTGTGCTCGCGATCTTTATAATTGATAAAGTAGGCCGGAAGAAGCTGGTGTATTATGGTGTATCAGGCATGGTACTAAGCCTTGTATTGATCGGCTTGTTCTTCTGGGGCGGTGTACGCTGGTCATGGCCGAATGAGGTCTTGCTCGTGTTGTTCCTGTTTTATGTGTTTTGCTGTGCAGTATCCGTGTCGGCGGTAGTTTTTGTGTTGTTGTCGGAATTGTATCCAAACGCTATTCGCGGCATCGCCATGTCCATTGCCGGGTTTTCATTGTGGGTGGGAACGTTTCTAATCGGCCAGCTAACACCATGGATGCTTGATGTACTTACACCACATGGAACATTCTGGTTGTTTGCCGCCATGTGTCTTCCATATATGTACATTGTCTGGAAATACATACCCGAAACGGCCGGTAAATCGCTGGAGGAGATCGAGGCGATGTGGTAGTTGGGAAGGAATAAATTGCTGAAACAGTCTGTAAAGGGCCTTCGTGCAAAGCGCGAAGGCCCTTTTTCATTTCGCGTATTTTGGATCATCTGGCCATTACGTGGATATCACCAAACCTTGAAGCACGGTATTTGTTGTACTGCCTGTACAAACCAAACCCGCCTTCAGGTTGTGGAGGGAAAATATTGCATGCCGACCCAATTTTTAAACAAGACATCATTCTTTGCACTGCTAACCCTGTTCTTCAGCCTCGTTGCCCACGCCCAGGACAATGGGCGCATTGCAGGCAGGGTCGTTGACCGCGCCACACAGGCGCCGTTAAGGGGAATTTCTGTAACCCTGCAGGATACGACCCTCGGCACGACCACTGATTCCACCGGAAATTTTGTAATCGGTAATCTCTCGATCCGCTCCTATGCGGTGTCCTTCTCTGGCGTGGGCTACGAAACACGAACATTTTTCAATACGGTGCTTAGTGCAGGTAATGAAACCTATCTCAACGTGGAGTTGGATCCCGCTGTAGCTGCTTTATCGGAAGTTGTACTGAAAAGTAGCCGGCGAACCGCAGCGGCTGCTACGATCGAGTCGCCGTTAAGTGTGCAACGACTTACCACGGAGGAGATCCGAAGCAATCCCGGCGGGAACTTTGATATCAGCAAGGTGATCCAGGCGTTGCCGGGTGTCGGCGGTGGAGTGGGGGGAGGCGGCTTCCGGAATGATATAATCATTCGCGGCGGGGCACCGAACGAGAATGTATTCTACCTCGATGGAATTGAGATACCCGTCATCAACCATTTTCAAACCCAGGGAAGCTCGGGTGGCCCGCAGGGTATTCTCAACGTATCGTTCATCGAAGATGTAAAGCTGAGTTCATCCGCATTTGAAGCGCGTTATGATAACGCACTCAGTTCCGTATTTCAGTTCCGCCAACGTACCGGCAATCCCAACAGGGTGCAGGGAAATGTGCGGCTGAGCGCGACCGATCTTTCTGCTACACTGGAAGGGCCATTGTCACGCAACAAAAAAACAACCTTCCTGGCATCCGCACGCAGGTCTTACCTGCAGTTGCTTTTTAGTCTCATCGATCTGCCGATCCGGCCAAACTACTGGGATTTTCAAACCAAGATCACCCACCAGTTGAATGAAAAGACAACCATCTCTTTCATAGGTCTTGGCGCGATCGACGAGTTCAGCTTCGCTACCCTGAAGGATGCCACACCGGAAAAATTATATGTATTGAATTCAAACCCCTTCATCAATCAATGGAACTATACCGTAGGTATTACGCTGAGAACGCTGGTGAAAGACGGTTTCGTGAATGTCGCAGTCAGTCGCAACACATTTGATAATGACATTCAGCAATACGAGGATAATGAGACCAGGCTTGAAAGTCAGCAGACACTGTCGTACAATTCACAGGAAACTGAAAACCGGTTGCGCATCGATGTAAATAAGTACCGTTACGGATGGAAGTGGGCCTATGGCGTTTCTGCACAGTTGTCTGAGTTTACCAATAACACATTCAGTGTCCTTCGCCGTGAACTGAGAGATCAGGATGGTAACATTGTACAGAATGAGGAGAGCCTGAGGTTTTCGAGTCCTTTAAAGAATTTCGGCAGATTTGGTGGTTTTGCGCAGGTAAGCCGTCGATTTTTTGATTCACGGCTCGGTGTCAGTACCGGGCTCCGCACCGACGTGAATACATTTACTGCAGGCGGTGATCACCCCCTCAGGACATTATCTCCAAGAATAGCGCTAAGCTATGTGCTGGCGAATCGCTGGACGGTCAATGCCTCTGTCGGCAGGTACTATAAAATTCCGCCCTATACCATACTTGGATTTGCAAACAACAACGGGGAACTGGTGAACAGGGCGAGTGACTATCTCCGCAGTGATCATTATGTGGCTGGGCTTGAGTTTCTGCCATCGAATGCGTTACGTTTTACCGCGGAGGTGTTTTACAAAAAATATAATAATGTACCTGTTTCCGTCCGCGACGGTATATCGCTTTCCAACCTCGGTTCTGATTTCAATGTCCTGGGCAATGAAGCTGTTGAGACCAATGGGCGCGGTCGTGCCTATGGGTTCGAGTTTTTTGTGCAGCAAAAACTGGCCAGGAATTTCTTCGGTATCCTTTCATACACATTCTATCGTTCGGAATACAGTGGCCGTGATCGCTCTTATATCCCGAGCAGTTGGGACAATCGCCACCTGCTGAGTGCAACGATGGGTTATAAATTGCCGCGCAACTGGGAGATCGGTTTGAAATTCCGGTACCAGGGTGGCGCACCTTACACGCCATACGACGAAGTGGCTTCGCAACTGAACTATCTTTCCCGAGGCCGGGGTATCCTCGACTATTCCCGGCTGAATACATTGCGGCTGCGCGGATTCAACTCCAGTGATATTCGCATCGATAAGAAATGGAATTTCCGGCGAACAACCATCGATCTGTTTCTTGATGTCACAAACTGGTATTTGGCGAAGAGTTCAGAACCTGATAGCTACACCTTCCAGCGAAATGCAGATAATACGGGCTTTGCTACTACTGATGGCCAACCCATTCGTCCCGATGGCAGCAACGGTATACCCGTTCGCCTGGTAAACAGCGAAGCATCGGTGACTCCTTCTATTGGATTCATTGTGGAGTTTTGAACTGGGTACTGGGTACTGGGGACTGGGTGCTGGGTGCTGGACGCTGGCCTGCCTGCCGAAGCGGAGGTAGGATACTTTGCGCTCTTTGCTCCCTTTGCGTCTCCGCGCGAAATTTCAAAATCTTGCATCGTGTTTTTACGGTAAAATGAAGGCAGCAGTGCCATGAATTTCATGACGAGGAAAGCCTGCGATTTTTGAAATGCAGCAATGATAGGATTTAGCGCGGACACACTACCAGCGAAATCAATGTTGCGGTATTTTGCCTGCGGTTTTTTGCGGTGAGCCTTCTAATCTCGTGATAAAAATTCTAATCTATATTTCTAAAAACCTGTCGATGTTTTTTTGCTAACTCGATTTTGATACAATACATTTACGTTGTTGTTGTGTTAATTTTCAGAATAGATCGGTAATAAGTTCGTAATAGTATCAGTAGCCTCAAAGACTTCAAAAACTCCATAGTAGATAACACAACAGCGGTTTAATTTTCCTGCGTTTGCGGAAGGCAAACGAAAGGACATAACTATGGATCTCATTTTTTCCCGGGAGATCATTCGTGTTGAATTGTAAGCTGTATGCATGTGTTACAGTGATACGAATGTGATTGCAAATGCCACGTTAGTGTTTTCACTATTGTATTTTAATGCATGGTGTGAGATGCTATTGCCTGGAGTAAAACGCTATCGAACTTTTTAAACAAAATAGTTTTTGATATTTTGAAAAAAAATGTCACATCGTTGAAACCCTTTATGGTAAAGAGTTTCAGCCTATCCTGGATTTATGTTATTATATGGTACACTTTTTTACATCCTGAAAAAAAATCTTTGCAATTCTTTGTGAAAAAATGAAATCGTTTAGTTTTTTTAAATAACATTGCGTCGCCATCGTTACAAAAATGTTTGATTATTATCAAACGCCTCGTTTTAAAATCCACTGACCATATCTTCTGAGAATCGCTAAAACAAAAACTGTTTTATTAAACCTTATCAATCCTCTATGAGGAAAATGCTGGCGGAAGTTTAGAAATGTAGCAGAGACGCGAGCGAAAATCCCGGTTGTTGAATACCGGACTCAATCAACTTTAAGACGGAAGGGGGAACGAACCTTGATTGGTCGTGCAGGCCATCTATTGTCCAAACCTTTCTCTTGAACAGGCTTGTTTAATCGACACACCAAATAAAGGTTTACATGAGAAAATTCTACCTGCCAAAACTATCCCAATGGTTTCTTGGTCTGCTTGCTCTTTGTATTGCCAGCGTGGATGTATTTGCACAAACCACTGTGCAGATCGGCACCGGAACTGAAGTTCCTGCAAATACATTGTACAGCCCGGTCTATCGTTTCACTGCCGGGTCTACCACAACCGGATCACGGTCAGACATCGTGTTCACTCCCGCAGAAATGGCCGCGGCCGGTATTCCAAACGGAGCTGTTATCACCAAGGTTGAATTTTACAAAGCCAATGCAGGTACGTTCCTGATTCCCGCCACGCATAAGATGCTGATGGGAAATACCAGCAATACAACCTTACCTACAACAACCACGTGGACATCCATTCTTGCCTCTCACACTCAGGTATTTTCCAGCACCAGCTTCAACGTGCCGAATACGGCGGGCTGGGTGGCCTGGAATGTGACACCATTTACCTATACCGGCGGTTCATTGGAGATCGCGACAGAGACCGTCATGACGGGTGGTGCAACGGGTGCTACCGATGCCTTTCAATGGCAGTATACGCTCGGTCACTCGGACAAGATCGCGGGTGTGTCCACCAGCACCGGCGATGTGCTGAGCGGGAATGTTACCGGCTATAAGCATCGCCCCAACATTCGTATCACGTTCAATGGAAGCACTCCCTGTGCTGCGCCACCAATCCCCGGCGATGCTGCAGTGAATATACCTTTCTCCTGTGCCGGCACACCGATCGCGTTTACATTGAGCGGAAACTCATTCGGTACAGGTATGACGTTCGAATGGCAGCGCTCCGCTACGCTCAACGGATCTTATACATCTGTTGCACCTCCGTCCACCAACAGTCTCTTCAACACAACTTCACCAGCGGGCACCTGGTTCTATCGTGCCGCAGTAACCTGTTCAGGTAATACACAATATTCTGATACGATTTCTGTCACCGGAAGCCCGCTGCTCGCCGGCGGCACGTATACCATCAACTCTGATGATCCCACGGGAGGTACCAACTTCGCCTCATTTGCGGACGCTGTTACCGCACTGAGTTGCGGTATTACCGGGCCCGTAGTATTTAACGTTACAACAGTTGACGCTACATACGAGGAGCAATTGATCATTCCACAGATTCCCGGAGCAAGCAATGTTAACACCGTTACCTTCAATGGCAACGGCAATACACTTTCATTCAGTTCTTCAAACACCAACGAACGTGCTACTATTAAGTTAAATGGCGCTGATCATTTCATCTTCGACAGCCTCATCATCCAGGCTACGGGTACCTATGGCTTCGGCATCCAGCTCCGTGAGGGGTCCGATTCCAACACATTCCGCCGCTGTACGATCGAAACAGATATCGCCTCAACCAGCACCAATTACGCAGGTATTGTTATCGCCACCAGCAACACGTCCGCTACAACAAGTGGTGCGACACTTTGCTACGGCAACCTGTTTGAAAATAATACCATCACCGGCGGATACTATGGTGTGACCGTCGTTGGTTCCAGCACCCAAAAGATCAACAATACCTTCCGGAACAATACCATTCGTGATTTTTACTACTACGGTGTATATCTGCTCTACACCAGCGGGACTGTAATGGAGAATAATATCATTACGAGACCAACGCGTTCCGTGATCAGCCTTTTTAATGGATTTTACCTCAGCACCGGTGTGGAAGGTTCACTTATTACGCGCAACCGCATCTTCAATTCTGCGGGAGGTGACCGGACAAACAGTTCCGCACATTACGGCGTGTATTCGACGGGTGCTGATGGTACTGCCGCCAATCCGAATATCATTTCCAATAACCTCATTTATGGACTGAATGGGACTGGCGTGATGTATGGCTTCTACAATACATCATCTGACCATGCAAAATATTTCAACAACACCGTTCTGCTGGATGATCAGAATCCGTTCAATACCGGAGTGTCCCGCGGATTTTACCAGACAACCACGGCAACAGGCATTGAGGTACGGAATAACATTTTTCACATTACACGTAACTCCTCGGGCGGGGGTCATGCACTGTACATGGCTACCGCTGCCAGTACGATCACTTCCGACTACAATAACATCGTCGTATCAGGCATGAACAATGCTGGCTTCCTTACAAGCGACTACCCTTCACTGTCTGAATGGAAGACGGGAACATCGAAAGATGCGAATTCCGAAGCCATCGAACCACAATACCTCGATCCGCTTACCGGGAACTATCGTCCCAACAATGCTGCACTGGACAACCAGGGCGCGGCGCTGGCGGCAGTCACGGTGGATATCCTCGGTCTCCCACGTGCCACGATACCCGATATCGGTGCGTATGAATTCACTCCAATCAACTGTACCGAGCCTCCGGTACCCGGCACTATTGTCAGCAATATCAGCCCGGCCTGCCTGGGTGTTCCTGTGACCCTGTCCATCAATGGAGGCACGATCGGTGCAGGCCTCGCGTACCAGTGGCAATCATCTACGGATGGCGGAACAACCTGGAACAATATTTCCAGTGCGACAAGCTCCGTACTCACCACTACGCAGACAACCACCACGCTGTATCGTGTGGTGTATACTTGTGGTGCAAGCTCAGCTACTTCAACTGCCCTTACGCTTGTAACGCCTGCAGGTCTTGCCGGTACATTCACCATCAACAGCGCCCAGCCAACTGGCGGCACTAACTTCACGAGCTTTACCGATGCTTACCTCGCGATGGCTTGCGGTATCACAGGGCCTGTTGTGTTCAACGTAACACCTGGCAGCGGACCTTACAATGAGCAATTGCTTATGGGAGCCATTCCCGGCTCATCAGTTGTGAACACCGTAACCTTCAACGGAAACGGTAACACTATCTCTTATCTGTCAACCGCTGCTAATGCACGCTCTACCATCCGCCTGTCTGGCACCAAACATGTTTCATTCGACAGCCTCCGCGTTGTAGCGGAGGGCAATGGAACCGGTCAATACGGATGGGGTATTCACCTCACAAATGATGCGGACAGCAATACCTTCCGTCGCATCGTGGTGGAGATCTCGAAGACCCAGACGACTGCCGCAGACTATGCAGGTATCGTGATCAGCTCTTCGCTATCAAGTCCCACAGCAACCGGTGCGGCAAATTGCGATAACAACTTATTTGAAAACAATACGGTCACTGGTGGCTACTATGGTATGACCATCATTGGTAGCAGCACTGCCGCCAACCGGAGCAATACCGTACGCAACAGCCGCTTCCTTGATTTTAATACATACGGTATCTATGTAAATGGATCAACCCGCACGACGATCGACAGCAACTTCATCAGCCGACCAACACGGACATCGGTGAGCACAGTGGGCGGTATCTATTTCACCGGGCTCAGCACGAGAGCACTTATCAATCGCAATACAATTACTAATCCATTCGGCGGTCAGACAAATACCACCTCTATTTTCTATGGTGTTTATTTCTCTGCAGTTGATGCGCTTAGCAATTTCGAGAATGTGGTTTCAAACAACCTTATCTATAATATCAATGGTGGAGGTAACGTATACGGGCTTTATAACTCTGGCTCGGACAACGTGCTTTATTTCCACAATACCATTCATATGGACGGCACCGCTGGTGCGGAAGCCAATGTGATTGCCGGTTTCTACCAGACAACAAGCGCAGCGGGTATTCAATTGCGTAACAACATCATCACGATGGCAAGGGCAGGGGCAGCGCCGACACAGGCGATATTCCTCAATACCCCCGCGAGCACAGTGACCTCTAACCGCAACATCTATTTCTCTTTCATTCCCGGTCCTACGAGCTATGTAGTGAGAAGCGGAGATAATACCTATGCGACTTTGCTCGACTGGCAGGGTGCCTCGACCAACGATGCAAACTCATTCTATAATGATCCGGCGTACAGGAGCATCGCCAGTGGCGACTTTGAGCCCACCAATGCGTCCATTGACGACCAGGGACTTCCCGTCAACCCGCCTGTGACAAATGATATCCAGGGTGAGGTGCGGAGCGCTACCACACCAGACATTGGTGCCTATGAATTTGCTCCCCCGCCTTGCGTTACACCACCAAATGCGGGTGTGGCAACAGTGAGCCAGTCACCCGTCTGCGAGAACACCCCCGTATTGCTCAGCGTGCAGGGTAACTCAACTGGTGTTGGTCAAACATATCAGTGGCAGTCATCAACAGATCTTGCGGGTACGTATGCACCAATCAGCGGTGTCCTCACCAACCCTGCATTCCCAATCGATGCCAGCACAACGCTGTACTACAGACTGGCTGTGACTTGTAGCGGCAACACCGCCTATTCTACGCCCGTACAGTTGATCGTGAACCCGGCACTGCCTGGCGGCACCTATGTGATCGACAGCACCGGAAATGGTGATTATCTCAGTTTCACCGATGCGGTAGCCGCGATGTCATGCGGAATCGCAGGCCCTGTGGTATTCGAGGTTGAACCCAACGGCCCGGTGTACCGCGAGCATATCCTGATCGACAGCATTCCTGGTACATCAGCTATCAACACCGTAACATTCAACGGTAATGGAAATACACTCGCCTTCAGTTCATCCCTCAGCGACCGCCGCGCAGTACTTACCCTGAGAGGTGCAGACTACCTGGTCTTTGACAGTCTCACGATCAATGGTCATGGTACAAATACCTATAACTGGGGCGTGTTCCTCACAAACAATGCTGACAGTAATACCTTCAGACGCTGTACCATCCTGTCGGATACGACTGGTACAAGCACGGTCAACTTTGCAGGTGTTGTCATTGGTGGGTCACCGACCTCGCTGACGTCAGCCACCACAGGTGTTTCGCTGAGTGACGGAAACCTGTTTGAGCGCAACACCATCACCGGCGGTTACCACGGCGTTACGGTCATCGGGTCATCGGCTAATCCCGTTCGCGGAAACAGGTTCATCGGAAACACGATCTCCAACTTCTATGCAACAGGTATCTATTTCACATATAACACCAATCCTGTTTTCGAGGACAATGACATCCATCGGAAAACACGCGTAACGGTAACCACGTTCGAAGGTATCTATGGCACGGCAGTAAGTACAGGTGTGCGGATTGAAGGAAACCGCATTCACCATCCATTCACTGCTTCTACCAGCACTTCGGCGGGGTACGGTATATACATCACCGGAAGTGACGCGCCAACACCGGCACTCGCGCATAAGGTGATCAATAATACGATCTATGCGTTTGATGTTCGTGGGGCGGCATACGGTATCTACAATTCCGGTTCGGCAAATGCGCATTATTATCACAACTCGATCTCCATTGACAACACAACCAATACTTCCACTTCGGCGACATATGGTTTCTACCAGGTGACTGCGGCTGATGGAATTGAGTTCAGGAACAACATCATTTCAATTACGAGAGGTGGTACCGGCGTCAAGTATGGTATTTACAAGTCTACCGCAGCTACGCAACTGACTTCCGATCGTAACGTTGTCTATGTAAATGGTGCAGCAGGCACAAATAATTTCGGGTACGCAGGTGGTGCAAGACCAACACAGGCGGACTGGATTACCAATACTTCCCAGGATGTGAACAGTATCGTCGACAACCCGATGTATACTGACCCTGCAAATGGTGATCTGCGACCGATGCAGGCCCTTGCAGACAACCTTGGAACCAGCGCCGGTGTGGCTCTCGACATCGTTAATGCACCGAGAAGTGCAACAACCCCTGATCCCGGTGCCTATGAGTTTGCTGTAACTCCATGTACGGAGCCTCCAACAGCCGGCACAACAGTCGCCACGCCGAATACCGGGATATGTCTGGGTACGATCATTAACCTTACGCTGAATGGCAACTCCTCAGGTGGCCTCCAGAAATACGTATGGCAACGTGGTGCCAGTGCGACCGGACCATGGGAAGATATCAGCGATACACTTTATCTGCCTGAATTCGATCATGAACTGGCTTCCGGCAATCTCTGGTTCAGAGCGTCTGTTACCTGCGGTGCTTCTACTGTATTTTCCACGCCTGTACAGGTAACTCTCAACCCGACACTGGCTCCTGGTGATTATACCATCAATCCTGCGATTCCTGCCTCTGCCACGAATTTCCAAAGCTTCCAGGCTGCAGTTACAGCAATGCAATGCGGTATCACCGGTCATGTTCGCTTCATCGCGGTACCAGGTACCTATGCAGAACAGATCCGCACTTATAAAATACCGGGTGCGAACCAGCAGGCAACGGTAACATTCATGAGCCAGACTGGTGACCCTGCTTCGGTGATCCTTACAACAACCGGCACCTCCGGTGCGATGTACACACTGAGGCTCGACAGCACTTCATGGATCACTTTCCGTGACATGACCATTGCCGGTCAAAGCACCGAGTATGCCCGTGCGATCGAGATCAACGGAAGCGCATCCAATGATACCATTCGCAACGTGATCATCAGTGTGCCACAGGTGGCAGGCACCAGCACCAATGTGACCGGTATCTTCGGTACTGCCCTGACAGGTTCTAACAATGCATTCATACGCAACACGATCACCAATGGCTCGAGCGGTATCTACCTCTCAGGTACCACCACACGATCCAATAATTATCTGATCGATAGCAATACAGTCAATGGAACTTATCAATACGGTATCTATACTGCCAACATCAACAGGGTAGGTGTCTCCTATAACACAGTGAACAGGAGTGGTGTGCAGAACACCTCGGCATACGGTATCTACCTTACCAATTGCGATTCTGCCATCCGTGTCAATAATAACGTGATCAATATTACGAACACGGGTATTGCCGGTTATGGTATCTACAGCACCGGTAGCGCCGCAGTGGAGTTAGCAAGAGGTAGTTTCTCCAATAACAAGGTGACTGCAGTGACCTCCAATACCGGTAACCTTTACGGTATGTATTTCACCAGCACTGCCAAACAGGACGTGTTCAATAACGTGATCGCCGTCAAGACGACCGGTACCACTTCTTATGGCATCTACAGCTCGACTACGGGAGCCACTGCCGGCGGTCTCAATTTCTACAACAACAGCGTTCAAAATTCATCGTCATCCACCACAGCAAATATTGCGATGTATCTCAGCCAGACCTCGGGTGCCCAGGGTCCGACCAGGATGCAGAACAATATCTTCTCACATACGGGTGGAGGTATAGCACTAAGCACAGTGAACCTGAACTTCATGTATAGCAACTACAATATGTTCTATACCACAGGTGCCACACTGGTGCAAAACGGGACAGCCAATCTTTATCCGACACTGAAGGCCTGGAAAGACGCAGCTCTTTGGGATTACGAGTCGATTGTATATCGCCCGGCATTTATCAGTGAGTCTGATCTTCAGCCTGACGTGGCGAGCCCCGACATCTGGGCAGTACATGGTCGCGGTGTACAGATTCCAGGAAACGATAAAGACTTCAACGGTGCTGCCAGGCCGACAACACTCGAAGCGGGTGTGCCTGACCTGGGTGCCTTCGAGTTCCTGCCGACAGCCAACCCGGTGCTGCTGACTGCCGTACCAGCTACGCCTTCGGCAAACAGTATACAGTCATTCATGCTCGGTACCGATACCGTAACCCAGATCACATGGGGTGCGAACGTACCGGCTACGATTGAAGGTCGCCGTTATTCCGGCGTTGCGCCTCAGGGCCTCGCCACCGGGCAGGACTACATGTATTTCTACACTGATTTCGATGTTACCGGCACCATGCCAACAGGTCACAGCGTGAAGCAATTCTATGTGCCATCATGGCTTGGCTTCATCGGCAACGAGCCCATCATTAAACTTGGTCGCATCAATGCTGCCAACACATGGGAGGTAGGAACAAGCAGCGTGGTGGATATATTCAGGAACAATGTTTCCGAATCTAACCTTAACTATATCGGCAACTTTACAGGACTCACGGATGGAAATGCGGCACCACCGCCACCGATCGTGATCAACCCGTCCGATTCAAGTAACCGCGGTACGAATTTCTGGGTTGCATACGGTCACCACTCGTATTTCCGTGGTACCAATGCGCAGGAAATGATCCTTTATTTCGGAGCTGGCGAGCAACCCGCTACGGTCACTGTTCGGGTGAATGGGACCGACTGGTCACGCACCTATAACGTACCTGCAAACTCTGCAATCAGTTCAGACTTTATGCCGAAGTACGGCCTGATCGATTCCAGATTGCTTGAGCCAGGTCTTTCGGATCGTGGTATCAGCATCACCAGCGATGTGCCGATCACTGCCTATGCACACATTTATGCAAGCACCAACTCAGGAGCTACCATGCTGCTGCCCGTAGGTACATATGGCTATGAATATTATGCTCTGACAACAAAACAGAACTATGATGATGATTCCTATTCCTGGTTCTATGTAGTGGCTGCTTATGACAGCACCGTCGTAGAGATCACCCCCTCCAAGCCAACGCTGGATGGTCGTCCTGCCGGTGTGCCATTTACCGTGAACATGAAGAAAGGTGAAGTGTACCAGGTAATGGGTGCTCTGACCAGCACGACAGATGGATACGACATGACCGGAAGTTTCATCAAGTCAATCGGCAATGCAAACAGCAGGTGTTACCCGATCGCGGTATTCAGTGGTAGCGGCCGGACGAACATCGGTTGCGGCAACGCCACACCAACAGCATCCGGTGATAACCTGATCCAGCAGAACTTCCCGTCAAGAGCATGGGGTCGCCGTTATCTCACTGCAGCGACATCGCAGCAAAACACGCCATCAGCGCAGAATACCAACATCTTCAAGATCGTGGTGAAAGATCCTGCTACGGTGGTGCGTGTAAATGGTGTTCAGCTTACAGGCCTGATAGATAACCTGTACTACCAGATCGAATCGAACAGTGGTGAATACATAACTGCCGATCGCCCGATCATGGTCGCACAGATCATGACATCATCCAGTACGGCAGCCGGTTGCGGCAACGTTGGCTATGGTGATCCTGAAATGATCTACATCAGCCCGATCGAGCAGGGTGTGAAAAGTGCCGCGCTGTATCGTAATACACGCAACAGCATTGTAGCGCAGTACCTGACACTGATCATTCCAACGAATGGTGTGGCATCACTCACTGTAGATGGCACTAATACATTTGATCATCAATATCCGCACCCTAACCTTGCAGGATATACGGTGGTGGTTAAACGCTGGGCTGGTGGTGAAGGACAGGCGATCGTGAAAAGTGACTCCGCATTTACCGCCATCACCTATGGTCTTGGCTCAGCAGAATCATACGGCTATAACGCGGGCACACTCGTACTGGACCTGAATACCATCGCCAACATCACAAACGTATTCAATCCAAACAGTGGTCAGGCAAACGACTACACCTGTGAGGGTACACCATTCCGGTTCAAGTTCCTCGCTTCAGTGGAACCTGACCTGATCGAGTGGAATCTCAGTGCGATCCCGACGATGTCGCCAAATGCAAACGTGTCGCAGACCAACCCCGTGGCAACAGGTTCTGTAGTGATAAATGGGGTGACCTATTACGAGTACACCCTGCCAGGTGAGTACAGTATCTCAACTCCAGGTAACTATGTGCTCCCTGTATTCATCACTCACCCTGACCTGGAAGGTTGCGAGTCCCGCCTGCAGACCTCATTGCCTATCCGCGTAGTGAGTGCGCCGAAGCCAGACTTCACCGTCACTGGAAACTGTATCGCCAGCACCACGCAGTTCAGCGGAACAGCCGTCACAAACCAGGGCCAGCCTGTTCTGACGTGGGCATGGGATTTCGATAACAACAATGCAACATCTAACGTACAGAACCCAAGTTATACGTTCACTGCAACGGGTACTTATAATGTGGAACTGAGCATCGTTTCTGCAGAAGGTTGTATCGGTGATACGATCAAGCAGGTGACGTTCGGAGCCGGCCCTGAAGCGGTATTCACGCCTGATTCGCTTGGCGTGTGCGCAGGTGATGATGCTACATTTGAAGTGGAGAACCCGGTCACAGGAGCGATATACAACTGGTATTCCGCGGCCACCGGTGGTACACTGGTACACACAGGCACGGCTTATACGCTTACAAACGTGACAGGTGCAACCAGCCTGTTTGTGGAGTCTGATCTCAATGGCTGTTTAAGTGCAACAAGAACCGAAGTGAAAGTGACCCTGGCTCCTGATCTTCCAAATCCAGTAGCGAGTGTGGATTCCGTGACCACGAACCTCGTTCGCTTCAAATGGACGGCGGTGCCAGGTGCAACGGGATACGAAGTAACAGCCAATGGCGGCGGTGCCTGGACGGTTCCATCTTCCGGTGCAAATGGCCTGACTCATACTATCACCGGTCTGAACCTTGGCCAAACGGTTACACTGCAGGTTCGCGCACTGGGTGGTTGTACCGAGGCAGTTTCCCTGGCGATCACAGCTACGACCGTCACTGATGAAATATTCATTCCGAATTCATTCACACCAAACAATGATGCGAAGAATGATGTGTTGAAGGTCTACAGCAACTCCATCCGCGATATCCGTGCAACGGTGTTCAATCAATGGGGTGAGAAGTTGGTGGATGTACGCAATCCTGGTCGTGATGGAGATGGTGGATACAGGATCTGGGATGGAACACAGAACGGTAAAGTTCAGCCAAGCGGTGTTTATATGTATGTAGTCGAGATCATCAAGAATGATGGAACGAGGGTTCAGCGCAAAGGGTCAGTGAACATGATCCGCTGATAGAATAATAATCTATGTGACAACTATGAAGCATTCGGGAAAATATCTTCTTTTCGCTCTGATTATACTGACCGCAATGGAAGGGTTCGCACAGAACCTTTCCAATCGCGGCCGGGAGTTCTGGGTAGGTTATGGTCACCACCATTTCATGGAAACGGGATCGAACTCCCAGGAGATGGTCCTTTATCTTAGTGCGGAAGAAGCGGCTACAGTTACGGTATCTGTGGGAAATGGGAGTCTGTGGACACGCACCTATTCGGTGCCGGCAAATACGGTGATAGCAACCGACTACATGCCAAAGGCCGGGCCGGAAGATGCGCGACTGATGACCGTCCCCTGCTCATTCGCCGATCCCGGCGAAGTGTGCGGTGGTGTGGGAAGTTTCCTGAACAAAGCCATACATATCGAAAGCTCCGTACCGATCGTAGCATATGCGCATACCTTTGGTGATGCGTCATCAGGTGCAAGCATGCTGATGCCGGTGGAAACCTGGGGCTATAGTTATGTCACGCTGAACAGTAACCAGTCTTATGCTGAAAGCTGTTTTTCATGGGCCTATGCCATTGCATCGCATGACAATACATTGATCGAGGTTACGCCATCCGTCCCAACCCGCGACGGACGAGTGGCAGGTGTGCCTTTCACCGTCACGCTCAATAAAGGAGATGTTTACCAGAATATGGCTGGTCCCGAAACGGGAAGCAATAAATTGCATTTCAGCGGTACGAAGATCCGATCGATTGCAAACGCCATGGGGGATTGTTATCCCATTGCAGTTTTCTCCGGCAGCAGTCGTACCAGCAACCAGACAGCCTGCGGTACCGGCGGGGGAGGTGACAATGATAACCAGCAATGTTTCCCCACACAAGCCTGGGGTAAACGCTATCTCACTGCACCCACTTCACCATCCACTAATCCGTCAGGACGCATGTCAAACATGTTCAGGATTGCCGTGAAGGACCCAACAACGGTTGTAAAGAGGAATGGTACGCCGCTCACAGGTCTTACAGCAGGCACCTATTATACCTACCAGTCGAACACACCTGATTATATCGAATCAGACAAGCCGATCATGGTAGCACAATACATGTCGGGAGCGTCAGGTTGTCTTACCGGTGGAGTAGGAGATCCGGAGATGATGTACATCAGCCCGATAGAACAGGGCATACGCAGAACGGGTTTCTATCGAAATGACCGCGAGAACATCAACTACAATTATCTCACGCTTATCATACCTACGGGCGGCATTCCTTCGCTGCGAATAGATGGTCTGCCAACCTTTGATCACTCGTATGCTCATCCGCGTCTTCCAGGTTACTCTGTTGTTGTAAAGCGATGGTCAGCCTTCCAGGCACAGGCGATCGTGTCCAGTGATTCTGCTTTCACCGCCATCACCTACGGGCTTGGCTCCGTGGAAAGTTATGGTTACAATGCGGGCACGATGATCAATAACCTGAATGCAGTGGGCGCCATTCAGAATGCGTTGGATCCGCAGACACCGCAACACGCATTTACCTGCGCAGGCAGCCCGATAAAGATATCAGCCTTGCTGGCTTATCAGCCGACGAACATCGTGTGGCAATTCAGTGCACTTGGCGGAGTGGTGAGTCCCAATGCCGATATCAACCAGGCTGCACCGGTATCTTCCGGCACATCGGTGGTGAATGGCATCACGTATTACCGTTATGATCTTCCCGGCGAATATATTTTCAATGCAGCCGATACTTTCCTTCTGCCAATTCTTACAACACACCCGGAGATCGAGAACTGCTACCGTCGCGAGACGCTGTCTATTCCGATCATTGTAAAAGAAATGCCCGTGGCAGATTTCAATTTCACCACAACAACTGCCTGCAGCCTGGATACAGTTTACCTGCATGCGCAAGGGGCAACTGCAGACGGGTATACCCTTGAATCATGGCAATGGAGTTTACCAGGTGGCGCTACTGCAACCGGTAAGGATACGCTTCATGTCTTTTCTGCGGGTGCTGCGCAAAACGTCCGCCTGTCAGTCGTGACAACAGAAGGTTGCGCCGCCGAGATCACGAAGCCGATTACCATTTACGCACCTCCTGTTGCATCTTTTACCGCTGCCCCTGTGACGATCTGTGAGCAAGGGTCGGCCACGCTTACACCATCACATGTCTACGGCGGCACAGCAGGTATTACCGGATTTTATTGGGATTTCGGAAACGGCAATACATCCATGCCGTCAACCGCCGCGCCGGAGTCCACAATCTATAACACGTATGGAAGCTATACGGTGAAATTGGTTGCAAAAGTTTCTGATCTGTGCATCAGTGATACGCTGGAATCTATTATCAACGTGTACGCTAAACCAGTTGTAGATATTCAATATCCAGCAGGTTGTCTGCCCGCGGATGGCATTGTGCAGTTTACCAATAATACCTCCACTCCCGATGGCCAGGCGGTCAATAACCATCTTTGGAATTTCGGCGATCCGGCCGCCACACCCGGCAACCCGAACACATCTGCTGTTGCCAGCCCCTCGCACGCCTATTCAAACTTTGGGGATTACGATATTACCTATAGCGTGATGAGCGCGCAGGGTTGTGTGAAGGATACCGTCATCGAGGCTACCTTCAATCTTAGTCCTGTCTTTGCATATGCACCGTTGCCGTCGATTTGTGAAAACGAAAACCCCGTATCAGTTGCCACGGCCACTGTGACAAACGGTGTACCGGGTACTGGTGTGTACAGTGGACCGGGTACAACGGCCGCAGGTATGTTTGATCCACGCATAGCCGGTCCCGGTACACATACTATCACCTATACTTATACCACTACGGCAAACTGTGTCGAGTCGATTTCTCAAACGGTGATCGTTCATCCGCGTCCTTTCGCGAGCTTCAGTTTTAATAATACAGGATGCTTACCTGCTGATGGCCAGGTGACATTTACCAATAATTCCACCATAGCAGGCGGTGGAACACTGACCTGGCTTTGGAACTTTGGTGATCCAAACGCGAGCGCACCAAACCCGAACACTTCCACAGCCCTTGACCCGTCCCACTTATTCCAGGAAGGAAACTATGATATAAGGTTGCAGGTGACGAGTGCGAACAATTGTGTCAAGGATACGACGATCAATGCCGTGTTTGCGCTGACGCCATTGCTTTCGTATCCTGCGGTGAACGCGGTATGTGATGGTGTAGCACCGGTGTCGGTTGCTACCGCTTCGGTGACGAACGGTGCTGCAGGTACAGGAACCTATAGTGGTGTTGGTGTAACGGCTGCCGGAATGTTCGATCCTGCCATTGCGGGTCCGGGCACACACACGATCACCTACACTTTCAATACAACAAGCGGCTGTACAGAAACGATCACGCAGACCATCCTGGTTCATGCGAAGCCTCTTGCCGATTTCATTTTCGATGACCCCGCCTGTCTGCCAACAAATGGCCTCGTGAATTTCGTGAATACCTCCACGATTGCTGATGCACAGACCCTGACGTGGGCATGGAATTTCGATGATCCGCAGGCTACGCCGGGCAATCCGAATACATCAACCGTACAAAGTCCATCGCATAATTTTCATGATGGCAATTTCAACATCCGCTTAACCGTCACATCCTCCAATGGATGCGTAGACACTAAAACGGTGGATGCTGATTTCGCCCTCATGCCATTGCTGACCTACGCCGCAATACCGCCTCTATGTGCCAACCCCGCAGGCCCCGTATCTGTGGCGAATGCGACTGTGGTAAATAACGTACCGGGAACGGGTGTTTACAGCGGGCCCGGAACAACTGCCGCCGGTATGTTTGATCCTGCGGCCGCCGGTGCAGGTACGCACACCATTACTTATACATTCACTTCGGCACGGGGTTGCGTGGAAACAGCCACACAAACCGTGACGGTGAATCCGTTGCCCGTTGTTGATTTCACCTGGAATAGCGGCACCTGCCTGCCGGCAAATGGTCAGGTTCAATTCAATAACCTCACGACGATTACAGGCAACGGTCCGCTGACCTGGTCATGGAATTTCGATGATCCCGCGGCAACACCGGGCAATCCGAATACCTCGACCGCGCAGGCACCTTCACATAATTTCGGCGAAGGGAATTATGATATCACCCTCACTGCCACCAGTGCAAACGGATG
This sequence comes from Bacteroidota bacterium, assembly GCA_023430465.1. Taxonomy (GTDB): domain Bacteria; phylum Bacteroidota; class Bacteroidia; order Chitinophagales; family Chitinophagaceae; genus JAEZAM01. Next base: position 88,143 of record JAEZAM010000111.1, read on the forward strand.
CGTGGCAACCGTGACAAAGGCCGTTGCCTTTGCCGTAACGCCGGTACTCAATTTCCCTGTACTCGCAGCAGTATGTGAAAGCAATGCGCCATTCTCTATTGCTACAGCGACGGTTACCAACGGCATCAGTGGTACAGGCGTTTACAGTGGACCTGGTACATCCGCAAGCGGCAATTTTGATCCTGCCGCAGCAGGATCAGGAGTGCATACCATCACTTATACCTTCACTACCAATGGTGGCTGCTCACAAAGCATCACGCAGACTATAGCCGTCAATCCAAGACCAGTAGCCGCATTCGTTACGGCGCCGGATGTATGTTTCGGAACGGCAGCCACACTTACCAGCAATGTGACCATCCCTTCCGGTAATATTTCTTCCTGGAACTGGGACTTCGGAAACGGATCAACGCCATCATTCAATAATGGAAATCCTGTAACCGTCAACTATAGTGCAACAGGTGATTATACGGTGAAACTTACTGCCATCAGTGACCAGGGCTGCGTCAGCCTGCCTGTACAGCAAGTTATACATGTGAGGCCGTTACCCGTGGCGGACTTCACCGTGCCAACCAATATTTGTCTGCCGGGTGGCAATGCACAATTCCAGAATACCAGTACGATTGCAGGTAATGGCGCACTGACCTACGCGTGGAACTTTGGAGACGGCAGTGGCCCATCCCCAGCCATCAATCCTGCACATGTGTATGCTGTTGCAGGAAACTATAATGTAACTGTTACGGCAACATCGGCCTTCGGTTGCACTGATGTCAGCGATGTTAAAGTTGTAAATGATTTCTATAGCAAGCCGGTAGCCGCATTCACTGTCACCCCTGCGGAAATCTGCCAGGGCGCCAACACGGTGTTCACGGATGTCAGCACGCCTGCGGCACAGGTGACAGGCTGGATCTGGAACTTCGATGACGGTCGCCCGCCCGTGAACACACAAACACCGATCAGGCAATTTACAAATGCAGGCAGCTATGATGTGAGCCTGACTGTAACCAACCAGGCAGGATGTGTATCCGATCCGTTTATATTGCCCGTCACGGTGCATCTGCAACCGCAGATCGATGCAGGTCGCAGCTTTGTTGTGCCACAGGGAACGGTCTTGTCTTTCGAGGCCACCGCAAATTCACCGTCCCTGACCTTCCAGTGGACCCCTGCTGCCAACCTCAGTGATGCCACGGTCTTAACGCCATCCCTCACCGCGATGGAAGACCAGGTGTACACACTGACGGCAACAGGTGAGTTCAACTGCACAGCATCTGATTTCCTGACAGTAAAGATTCTTAAACCCGTTAAAGTTCCAAATGCATTTTCACCAAACGGTGATGGTGTGCACGACAAATGGCTCATTCCAAACCTGGGCGATTATCCCGGTTGCACTGTTGAGGTTTTCAACCGGTATGGCCAGCAGGTATTTGCATCAAGTGGTTATGGAACTCCATGGGATGGCCGATACAAGGGAGCCGATGTGCCGGTGGGCGTATATTATTATGTCATCCGCCTGGAGAATGGATTTAAGCCGATCACGGGTTCGCTGACAATTGTTAGATAAATAAAAGATCATAAACTTTTCACTATACTAAAACGACTACGATGAGACAATTCTACAGACTGTGTTGCGTGATGGTTTTGCTGGTATCAGCTCGTTCTGCGCAGGCGCAGGTGGATCCGCATTTTACTCAGTATTACGTGTATCCCTCCTGGCTCAACCCCGCGCTCACCGGTACCTTTGACGGTGAATACCGGGTCAGCGGCATTTACCGGAACCAGTGGGGCAACATCAGCTCACCGTTTTCCACAGCGGGCCTGTCTGCTGAATTCACTACGGAGAAAAACATCAATCTCGGCGTCAGCGTGCTCAACCAGACAGCAGGCGGAGGCGGATATAATTATACTACGGCTTATGGCAACGTAGCTTATACCGGTCTTCGCTTTGGTCCAATGAACACCAAGCGGATCGTATTTGGTATCCAGGCGGGATTGATCCAGCGCCGTTGGAATCGTGATAAGCTTAGCTTTGGAGATCAGTGGAACCCGATCACAGGGTATAACCCCGGCAATGCTTCCCAGGAAGCACTATCACGCACCTCTGCGGGTAACCTGGACATTGGCGCCGGCATCATGTACTTCGACGCCGCTCCAGGTAAGAAGGCCAATCTTTTCCTGGGAGCGTCAGCGTCGCACATCACACAACCGGAAGACAAATTCAGTGGCGTTGGTGATGCCACTCTGCCTGTACGTTACACCTTTCATGGGGGCCTTCGCCTGAATGTTTCAGACAATTTCAGTATTACTCCGAATCTCCTGTATCTCCGCCAGGGAACAGCGGAAGAGAAAATGATCGGTGCTTACGGTTCTTATCGCGCTGGCAGCGATATCGAACTCCTCATCGGTGCGAACTACAGGTTTGATGATGCAATGTCACCGTTCGTAGGCTTTACTTATAAGAATATGGTACTGGGTGCAAGCTATGACGTGAATACCTCCGACCTCGGCAAGATGGCGAACGGCGCCAACAGTTTCGAGATTTCCCTTTCATTTATCGGCCGTAAGTCAACTAAAACTCCAGAGATCGAATTTGTTTGTCCACGTCTCTAATCTGCATCTACAAATAATAACCAGATGAAAAAGATATATACCCTCACTGCTGCGATGATACTTTGCCTGGTATTGAACGCGCAATACATCCAGGATTACCTGAAGGCGGCCAACAATTATTTCCGGAAGGGCGACTATGCTTCCGCCGCAACTTATTACGAGAAATATTTTTCTACCGATAAAACCAATACAAAAGGGGAGTTCGCACCTTATGCCCCGCAGACCATTTCGCAAAAGACAACAGCCGCGATCTCAAACCGGGACCAGGCTGTTTACAATCTCGCGGAATCATACCGTTTGTTGAACTATCCTTCAAAGGCCGCGCAGTACTACCAGGAGGCCATTGAAATAAACAAGCAGGGTTTTCCCCTCGCTCAATATCATCTTGCAACCATGCTGCGTGCCCAGCAGCAATATGCTGACGCCGAACAGCAGTTCAGGGCTTTTCTTGACGGATATACAACATCCGATAGATACCAGGAAGATGCGCAGCGGGAATTGAAGAACCTTCAATTCATCCAGGAGCAGTTGAAGAAAAAAGATCTGAAATATTACACAGTCACCAGGATGCCAACAGGCGTAAATGCGCAGGGTGCGAACTATGCTCCTTCATGGATAGATGGGTCCACTTTTGTTTTCACATCCACAAGGCCCGAGGATTCTGCGAGTACGAAGAAAGTATATACCAACCGGATTTACCAGGCCAGCTATGCCGGTGGTACATTCAATGATATACGTCGCGTAGCGGTTGCACAGGACAAGGATCTTCACCAGGGCGTGACTGCAGCTACGCCAGATGGTAATACGGTGTTCCTTACAAGATGGGATGTGGCACAGAACAAAAAAACCGCCACCATTTATAAAAGCACACGCAGCGCCGAAGGCTGGTCAGTCCCTCTAAAACTTGATGCAGCCATCAATGCACCTTCTTCCAATAACCAGCAACCGGCCGTAACCCCGGATGGGAAGTACTTAATGTTCTCCAGTGACCGCAGTGGCGGGTTGGGTGGCTTTGATCTTTGGTATGCACCGCTTACTGATGGAAATCCAGGTGAACCTGTCAACATGGGAGCTGTGGTCAACACCAAATATGATGAACAGGCACCGTTCTATCATGCTGCTTCACAAACGCTGGTTTTCTCCTCCAACGGCCGCGTGGGTATGGGAGGCTATGATTTTTTTCATTCAAAAGGAACGCTGGGATCGCTGGCAGAGCCGCAGAACTTTGGGTATCCTGTAAATTCCGTGAAGGATGATATATATCTCGCTAGCCGTGGATCCGCTAAAAATATTCTCGAAGATGTATTTCTAAGTTCAGACCGCGAGGCGGCCTGTTGCCTGGAAATGTTTTACCTGAAAAAATTCCGGCCACTTCGCCAGTTAAGTGGTCGCATTGTATCCTGCGATGGAAAGAAATCCGTAGCCGGTGCAACCATCACAGCTATTGATACGGTATCTGGCAAAACGATTTATGCGGGACAGGTTATGGCAGATGGCAGCTACCAGTTTGCTATGGAAGATTACCAGCACCTGAAATTGCAGGCCACCGCACCCGGCTTCTTCGCAAAATCAATGCAGACTGGTGTCCCCGATGATATGGAGCAGGAAGCGTTTGCATATCCCGATCTCTGCCTGGTGCCTGAGCCACCAAAAGTGAATGAGACATTTGTGGTAGAAAATGTGTACTACGATTTCAACAAGGCAGAACTTAAAGAAGAATCATTTCCGGCACTTGATGAGATCGTGCGTATGATGGAAACATATCCTGCAATGGTGATTGAACTTGGGGCACATACGGACAGCAAGGGCAGCAATGCTTATAACCTGAAGCTTTCGAATGCGCGGGCGAAGAGTGTGGTGAAATACCTGGAAAGCAAGGGCATTGATCCTGCCCGTCTGCGGGCGAAAGGCTATGGAGAATCTATGCCGATCGAGTCAAATACAAACCCTGATGGCTCTGATAATGCAGCAGGAAGGGAAAAGAACCGCCGCACTGAATTCAAGGTGCTGAAAAATGAATGACACTGATTAGGGCAGAGGTTAAGGCTGAGGTTGAAAGACGCAACTCCCGGCCTTCACCTCAGCCTTAACCTAAACCTCAACCTGATATGAAACGTGTTGCAGTGATAATGTCGATTTTGCTGTTTGCGGGGCCAGCGGCGAGGGCGCAGCAAAAACCGCACTATACCCAGTACATTCTCAACCAGTTTATTGTCAACCCGGCGATAACGGGGATTGAGAACTACATGGACCTGAAGGTCAGCCATCGTCATCAATGGGTGGGCATCCAGGATGCACCGGTGACCACATACGTGACCCTGCATGGTGCATTGAATAAAAAGGATTATCGGACAACCGCCACCTCGTTCGAAGTGCCGGGCGAAAATCCAAGGGGGCAGCAATACTGGCAAAACTATACGGCCGCTACACCTCACCATGGTGTGGGCATGCAGGTGGTTAATGATGTGACGGGGCCAATTAACAGCCTGTCTGCATATGGAACGTATGCCTATCACCTCGGGCTCACACCGAGGACCAGTCTTTCAGGCGGGTTTGGCGTAGGCATAAATCGCGTGAGCCTGGATGCAGGCAAACTTGATTTTGGTGACATCCAGGTAGACCAGGCGGTCTATTCCTCAGGTGTATTGAACAGGACGCGGCTTGACCTCATGGCAGGGCTCTACCTGTATTCAGCGGATTATTTTGTAGGACTTTCTGCACAACAGATCGTTCCGCAACAAATAGATTTTTCGGACGGCTATGTTCGGCCCGTTACTGGCAAATCAGTTCCTCACTTATTTGCCACGGCCGGTTATCGCTTCCAGGTGGGTTATGATTTTAATCTGATCCCTTCGGTGATGGTGAAATATGTGAACCCGCTCCCGACACAGGTTGAGTTCAATGCCAAGCTTCAATACCAGGATAAGGCATGGGTGGGCGCGAGCTATCGTCACAAAGATGGATTTGCCGGAATGCTGGGATTGAATGTGTCGAATACGTTCAATGTTGGCTACGCTTATGACTACACCACCTCCAGGCTGAATAATTTCAGCAAGGGTACGCATGAGTTTGTGATCGGTTTTCTGATTGGAAACCGCTACGATGATTCTTGTCCAAGGAACGTCTGGTAAAACGGTGGCTCGCTTTCACAACGAATGCCACGTATCGCAATGTTAAGATTGTCGTGCGACTGGGGATCTTGCATGGTAGCTGCTGACATAATTTGTAATTTATTTTTTTGGTGAATTAGCTACCACATATAGGTGATATCGTTCATAGGAAAAACTACACAAAAGTGGTATTTACCGGTATCGATGCTGTCTATACCTTAGCACCCAATCAAAAACCAAAAAATGAAAACGTTCAGATTCCTTATGATTGCTGCTTTATTGGTCGTTGTGGCAGGATCGATTTCTTCCTGTAAAAAAGACAAGGACAAGCGCCCGGACTGCCGCATCATTACCATTACCCCCACCACAGGTGACGCCATCAATGTATCGTATAACGAAGATGGAAAGATTGCAGCACTGACCCAGGGGACCTATTCCACCACTTATGCGCACAGCGGGAACAATTCAGTTTCGACGACAACAAATAGCGGCACGTTTTCCAATAAGCAGATAACAACCTTCAACGCGAATGGCCTGACAACCAACAAACGTACAGAGAATAACGTGTCTGGGACTGTTTGGACGAATGAGGCCTATGAATACAGCGGGACGGAACTCATCAAATCAACCCGAACCAGTTCCAGCGGTGGTGCCCCCGAAGTCACTATCTATACATTTTCCAATGGAAATCTTGCCAGTGCTACGACAGGTGCCGGCACTCCAACAACGGTTGAATACTTTACAGACAAGTCAGTGCAGCCAGGCGACTACCTGCTGCTCACGCAACTGGTCCAGGGAATATATATTTTCAAGAACCGCAACCTGGTTAAATCGGTTTTCAGTGGATCATCGATTACCAGCTTTGAATACACATTCGCGGCTGATGGATCAATCAGTGCAGTTAAAATGACTGACGGATCGACTGTTATGACTTACAACCTGCAATACCAGTGTAATTAAGCCAGTTTCTTTCAAATCTATAGCACCCAGCAGTGCAAGCAGAGATGGCCCCGGTGTTCCGGGGCTGTTTCATTCCTGGATGCTGGATGACTGGGTGCTGGATGGTTGGATGCTGGATGACTGGCTGCTGGATGCGGAGTGCTGGATGAATGGATGCTGGATGCGGGATGCGGGGTGCTGGATCCACTTTTTAATTTTTCATTTTTAATTTTTAATTGAAGAGTACGCCCGGTCCCTGAGTAGCCCATGAGCGAAGCGAATGGCGTACCGAAGGGCCCTGAAATCGGGATGCCGGGATGCTGGCCTGCCTGCCGGAGCTAAGCGGAGGCAGGATACTGGATTAGTGGATGCTGAATGCTTGCTCACTGAGAGCGAGAAAGAGAGCGAGAGCGAGTTGCTTTTTAACTTTCATTTTTAATTTTTAATTGAACAGGTACGCCCCGGTCCCTGAGTAGCACATGAGCGAAGCGAATGGCGTACCGAAGGGCCCTGAAATTAGGATGCTGGATGGCTGGATACTGGATGGTTGGATGCTGTTTAGCGCGCTTTGTTCACTTTGCGCGCTTTGCGTGAACCGGACCTCGTAATTTGGAAAACCAAATTTTCCTGCCTTTCTTAGCATTCCTGCCGGGCTCAAACTCCGGCTTGTGATTCATGAAAACTATTTTTTCCGTCCTCCTGCTGCTCCTTGTCGCTGCCGGTGCAGCTCAAACTGAAAATAAGATCGATCTGGCCGGTAATGGTCTCAAAGGTCCTGTGAAATCTACCAGCTTCACCGTCTACTATACAAAGGAGAAATTTGGGGAGTTGGAAAAAGATGGTGTTCGTTTCAAACGGGAGGACGAGTTCAACAAGGCTGGCCTGCTTACTTATACAAAAGAGGTCCTACGCAGTATTACCACCCGCTATTATTATAAATACGACGGCCATGGCAAGCTTACTGAACGTATTTCGGATGATGGTGAGGAAAAACTGGTCACCAAAATGAAATACAACGACGACGGTACGCTTGCCGAAATAGATGTTTACGATGGTAAGGGTAAGTTGGAGTCGAGACAAAAGAACAAATATTCAGGTAAACAGCTTATCAGCTCGGCGCATTACCAGGGAAATGGGGACTTGAAAGAGACCGAGTTGTTTCAGCATAAAGGTGATAAGCTGATTGCAGCGGAAAAATACGACCCTAAAGGAAAACTGCAATCCTTTATTGAGTACACGCACAATTCTACCGGGCAGGTCGTCACGGAACTGAGTGTTGAGTCAAATTCGAAGGGAGATGTATTCAGTTTCACCCACAAATACACCTACGACAAGCAAGGGAGGGTTATCAGTGATGAGCGCACCAATCATGAGAAATATCAGACCGTTGTCCGCAGGGAATACGACGCTGTCGGCAACCTGGTAAAGGAGTTCACCGATGCGGAGAATTCTGTCGAGTATTTATACAAGTATGATAAGCACAATAACTGGATCGAAGAGGTGGAAATAAAAACATCTCCCGGTTCGGTTAGAAAATATCTTACCGTGAGGGAGATTAAGTACTACTGATTCCAGATGCTGGATGGCTGGACTTGCCCTGCTTGCGCGCTGAGCCTGTCGAAGTGAACTTGTTGAAGGGTGCAGGATGCTGGATGCGCACTCCACACCCTGCCTGCCGGCAGGCAGGTCCGCACTCAGCAATCACTTCACCGCCTGCTTCCTCCTCGCCTTGAACGTTCCATTTGGCTGAAGGAATGCCAGTTCTGATACCTCATCTTTTGCATTCACCGTAAACTGCACACTGTAGCCCGAAATGATCTTCAGGTTAAACTTATGATTTCCGGCATACACGAGTTCATATTCCGGCTGACCCGGAATGAAGACGAAAAGTGTGTTATCATTCTTGATATAGCACTTCACCGTCGTTCCCTGCAGATCATAATCCCCGACATATTTTTGAAGACTGTCCTTTGTCATGACCGCACCCCGTGGTCCTTTTGTGAATACGATCGGGGCACCCGGCATTTCCAGCGGAATAGAGGCAGAGCCAATCTCGCCTGCATCATTGATCTGGAACGTCACTTTCACCCCGGAAGCAAGCGTATCGTTTCTCGCGATATCGCTGTAATCCCACATGTCGAACATATTATAGTGGTAATGCCGGAGCCAGTAACGTTTTCCGGGGATATTGACGAACAGCGAATCGCGCTGCAACTCCACCTCGAAACTTTCTTTTCCCGGGGAAGTGTAGATGCCCTCGTAGTCTTTTTTCTGATGGGTCGGTTGCGTGCCGATCTTCCTGGTGGTACCACTGGTGCTGGCAGCTTCCTTTGCTTTTTTTCTTCCTTCCATGTACCCGCTGTAGGCGATGGTTTGCCAGTCTTTATACTTCAGTCCCAGCATGCGATCAGCTATGAGTTGGCGCACGAGGGTGGGTATGGCAGAGCCGTCCTGGTTGGCCAATACAACAATGCCGATGCTGTCACTGGGAAAGAAACTTGCCGACGCGCTGAACCCGTCGATGTTTCCACCATGCTCCACCATATAATGTCCTCTATAACTTGAAATTGCCCACCCGAGCCCGTAGTTGGACATATGGATATCCGGATTTTTCTTACCGGGCATCGAACTGGTTACGACCATCTGTGAACTTGCAGCATCAAATACAAACTGCTGTGGAAGCACTTCTTTGCCTTCATATTTTCCACCGTTGATCCAGGTGATCAGCCATTTCGCCATATCATTGGAACTGCTGTTGATACTTCCGGCTGGCGCCATGCCACGGATATCATAATAGTCGGCACGTTCGGGAATGCTGTCATTCCTTACGCGATAGCCGACAGCGATATCGGGGCTGTTTATCCATTCGCCCAGCGACACGTTCGAGTTGCTCATCCCGAGCGGTTTGAAAATATGCTCACGGATATTTTCTTCCCATGATTTACCGGTGAGCTTTTCTGTCACCATTCCCTGGAGCAGGTACATGAAGTTGTTGTACTGCCATCTTTTCCGGAGTGGTTCGGATGGCTCCATGTACTGCACCCTTCTCATCAGGCTGTCACGGGATCTGCTGGGAAAATAATACCAGGAATAATCATAACGGGATACGCCCGTACGGTGCGACATCATATCACGGAGCGTGATATGATTATTCATTTCATTATTGTAAAAGGTCAACTCGGGCAGGTAGGTCCGAACTGGTTTGTCAAAATCCACCAATCCTTCTTTATTCAACAGGCCCAGCAGCGAGGTCGTGAATGCTTTGGTGCATGACCCAATCGCGAATTGAGTATTGGGTGTGACCGGCAATTTCTTTTCATAGTCTTTGTAGCCAAAGCCCCTGGAGTAGATCACTTTGTTTTTTTCCACCACGGCAACAGAGAAGCCGGCACCTTTCCAGTCTTTCAATATTCGCGCAAAGGCTGTGTCGAGGCCGTTGAGTCGTTTATCTGTTGCAACATTTTTTTGAGCAAAACTGAAAACGGCCATACTCATCAGGATGGCCAGTAAGCAGGTAAGTTTTTTCATGGTGTGAGTTGTGAGGCGAAAATACTGTTTTTGGATTTTACCTCGGTATCCACCATCCCGATTCATGTCCCTTCGACCCTTCGACAGGCTCGCTTCGACAGGCTCAGCGCAAGCAGGGCAAGTTCGCCCATTCGCTTCGCTCATGGGCTACTCAGGGACCGGGGCGTACTCTTC
>JAEZAM010000018.1 GCA_023430465.1 Bacteroidota bacterium
ACCCAGCACCCAGCAAAAAGCCCCCACTTTCGTGAGGGCTCGCCTGAGAAGATATATCGCTTAGATATGCGCTTCGATCTTTTTTACAAAATTGCCTTTTGGCTGTGCGCCCACCAGCTTGTCCACCACCTGGCCACCCTTGATAAACAGGATCGCAGGAATAGACGTGATACCATAGTTCATTGAAACCTGGGGGTTGTTGTCAACGTTAACCTTTCCGACGTTCACCTTGCCATCATATTCTTTAGACAGCTCTTCGATGACCGGTCCGATAGCGCGGCAGGGGCCACACCATTCCGCCCAAAAATCGACCACGGTTAATTTATCAGAAGCCAGTACATCCGTCTGGAAGTTTGCGTCATTGAATTCTTTTGCCATTGTATAGATTTTTATATTGAGTTGATATCCGTTGGGATCACAAATTTAAGTCCGTTCTATTTAACAGCCAGAGTTGGCAGAAAGTTGTGCAAAAGTTCCGGTCAATTTGACTTTTTTTGGTTTCTCGCAAAGCCGCCAAGAAAAAAAGAACGCAAATATTCTCTTCTCATCCTTAACCTTAACCTCAACCTCAACCTTACCCTTAGTTAGAACTGCACCAATACCTCCAGCTCGGGCTTTTCGTCCAGGAACTGGATCATCTCATCATTCATTTCAAAACTGTTCGTACCCGTTACCAGGCTGATCTTCATATTCGATTTTGGTTCTTTGACGATAAACCGCAGACCAGCCGTACCACCCCGATACTGCTTCATATTCTTCTCTACAAAGTCGATCAGCGGCGGCGTGATGTCCTGCGGGTGTACCTCTATACATACCTGTTTCGTCAACGTCTTTTTCAGGGTCTCCGCCAGTGACACCGTGGCGATCTTGAATTCCCACTCGTCCTTATTGAACCTCGGCTTGAAATAACCGGTGATAAAGACGGCGCTGCCCTGTGTCAGCAGGGGCGACAGACGCAGGTATTCCTCACGGAACAAACTTACTTCCGTCTTCCCCGAATAATCTTCCAGCGTGAACCGGCCATATTTATTGCCATTCTGCGCGCTGCGGTGATCGGCCATTGTGATGAGCGCTACCAGCCGGAATGTACGGCCCGGGTTGGGCTGCACCTTGATCGAATCCCGGAACTCATTAAAGTCTGCAATGTTGATCACGCCATAATGTTTCATCTCGAACTTGTAATGATCCAGCGGATGACCGCTCAGGAACATACCCGTCACATCCTTCTCATGCTCCAACTGCTCCGTAAGCGACCAGGCCGGGCAATCCGGTATTCGCGGCTCGGGTATTTCCATGCTGATCGGCAGGTCGCCAAAAAGCGTATTCGAGCTGCTGGCATTTTGCGTAGTTACGATCTGGCCATAGCGTATTACACGCTCCAGGCCGGTAGCGGTTTCACCATCCGGTATGCAGAAATACTGCGCGCGGTGATGGCTGGGGAAGCAGTCGAATGCACCGGCGTATGCCAGGCTCTCCAACGTTTTCTTATTTACTGCGCGCTGGTTGATTCTTTTGATGAATTCAAAAATATTCTGGTAGGCACCAGCCTTTCCCCGTTCGTCGATGATATTCTCCACTGCCGCATCTCCCACACCTTTAAGCCCGCCCAGACCAAAACGTATCTCTCCGGCTTTATTTACCGCAAAGCCTTTCAATGATTCATTGATATCAGGGCCAAGCACCTTTATGCCCATCCGCTTACACTCCTCCATAAAGAATGTGATCTTGTCGATACTGCCGGCGTTGTTCAGGACGGCCGACATGTACTCACCGGGATAATGCGCTTTCAGGTAGGCCGTTTGATAAGCCACATAGGCATAACAGGTGGAATGCGATTTATTAAAGGCATATTGCGCGAACGCTTCCCAGTCGGTCCATATTTTTTCCAGCTTTGCCGGGTCAAGTGATTTTTCAGTGGCGCCCTTGATGAACTGCGCCTTCATCTTGTCCAGCACCGCTTTTTGTTTTTTACCCATCGCCTTACGCAATACATCGGCGTCACCTTTGCTGAAGCCGGCAAGCTTTTGCGCCAGCAACATCACCTGTTCCTGGTAGACGGTAATACCATAGGTTTCTTCAAGGTACTCCGTCATTTCAGGAAGATCATAAGAGATGGGCTCGCGGCCATGTTTACGATCGATGTAATTGGGGATATAGGCAATCGGACCCGGGCGATACAGGGCGTTCATCGCAATGAGGTCACCGAATTTATCCGGCTTGAGTTCACGCAGGTATTTCTGCATGCCGGGGCTTTCAAACTGGAACGTCCCTATGGTCGCGCCCTGCTGATAAAGCTGGAATGTTTTTTCATCATCCAGCGGTATCTCGTCTATGTTAATAGCTACACCATGATTCTGCCTGATCAGTGCGAGGGCATTCTTTATAATTGTGAGGGTCTTAAGCCCCAGGAAGTCCATCTTGATTACACCGGCATCTTCGATCACATTCCCTTCGATCTGCGTTACCCAGAGCGGCGAGTCCTTCGCAACAGCAACCGGTATGAGTTCGGTCAGATCTTTTGGTGCAATGATGATCCCTGCCGCATGGATACCCGTATTGCGTACGGATCCTTCGAGTCGCTCGGCTTCATGCAATACTTTCGATGCAGGTGTGCCTTCTGTATTATATATTTCGCGGAGTTTGCGAACGGTTTCCAGGTCATCCGCACCGAGGCCATCTTTTTCTTCCAGTGATTTCTCGCCATCCTTGGCTTTGAAAGGGGCATGGAGTACGCGGCGCAGTTCGATCCCCGGCCGGTCGGGTACCATCTTCGCCAGCGCATTTGATTCAGCAAGCGGAAGATCCATCACGCGCGCCACATCCTTGATACTCATTTTGGCGGCCATCGTACCATAGGTGATGATCTGGGCTACCTGGTTCTTGCCATATTTGTCTACTACATAGTCGATCACTTTCTGCCGACCTTCATCATCGAAGTCGGTATCGATATCCGGCATCGACTTACGATCGGGATTAAGGAAACGCTCAAAAAGCAGGTTATATTTAATGGGGTCGATGTTGGTGATGCCCGTACAATACGCTACCACTGAACCTGCTGCAGATCCACGGCCAGGACCGATGAAGACACCGATGTCACGACCGGCTTTAATGAAATCACTTACGATCAGGAAGTAACCCGCAAAGCCCATCGTTTTAATGGTAAACAATTCAAACCGCAGCCGTTCATCTATCTCCGGAGTAATGGTCTCGTATCTTTTTTTCGCTCCTTCCCAGGTGAGGTGCTCGAGGTATTCATCCTGCGTGGTAAATCCCGGCGGTACCTGGAAAAATGGCAGGAGGATATCCCGCTTCAGATTCAGCAGATCTATTTTATCTACGATCTCATTGGTATTGTCAAGTGCTTCCGGCAGGTCGTGAAACACTTTAGACATTTCTGCTGTCGTCTTGAAATAAAACTGGTCGTTGGGAAATGCAAAGCGTTTCCCCTTGATGTTCACATCATCGTCCGCGAAGTCACGCATGGCAGGTGTGGTCACTTTTTCACCCGTGTTGATACAGAGCAAAATATCATGCGCATTGAAATCGCTTTGTTCCACGTAGTGCGAATCGTTACTGGCAATGATCCGCACATTGTACTTACGGGCGAGCTTTACAAGGACGGCATTCACTTTATCCTGCTCCGCAATGTTATGCCGTTGCAATTCGACATAAAAATCGTCCTGGAAAATATTCAGCCACCATTTGAATTCATTCTCACCTTCCTCCTCGCCATGGCGCAGGATGGCCTGCGGAACAGAAGCACCCAGGCAACAGGTAGTGGCGATCAGTCCTTCATGATGCTTTATGATGAGTTCCTTGTCGATGCGCGGATATTTACCATACAGGCCCTCGATATAACCGAGGGAGGTGAGCTTGATAAGGTTCTTATAACCCTGTTCATTTTTCGCGAGCAGGATCTGGTGATGACGTACGTCTTTTTGTTCTTTGGTAAAAGTTTTCTGGTGGCGGTTTGCGGTTACGTAAAATTCGCAGCCTACAACAGGCTTCACCTTCACATTTCCATTGGCATCTTTGTGCTTGTAGGCTTCGGAAACAAATTCGAAAGCGCCGAACATATTCCCGTGGTCACTGATCGCAAGAGCAGGCATGCCATCTGCGATCGCTTTTTTATAGAGATTTTGTATAGAAGCCGCTCCGTCGAGGAGAGAAAACTGGGTATGTACGTGTAAATGGGAAAACTTCATCGGGTTCAATCTTTTTTCACTGCAGAATCAACCCGCAAGTTCCGTTTTCCTGCCGACCAAAACATCATTTCTTCGCGAATGTGAATATGTTGATGGTTCCGTTGGTATAACTGCAGACCCAGGCCTCCAGTGTCGTGTCATTTTCGTACACATCCACACCCACCGGGTGCCCTTTGCAGGGCAGGCTGGCAATTTTGGTGAAACTATTGTCATTTATCCGGAACACTTCCACCTTGTCGCTGCTATAGCAGGTGACAAAAAGAAATTTGTGGTTTTTGGAGAGCAGGATAGTTCGGGGCTGGGCGGCTGTGGCAGCGGTAAACAAGGTCTTCCCGTTGTTTGGGTCAATACAGGCGATCCTGCCCAACTGGTTATAGGATACAAATAGCCTGCCCGCACTGTCCAGCACAATATGACGCGGGTTGGCCTCCACGGGAATGTATTTTTCTTTCGTCCAGGTAGTGTTGTTAACTACAGCGATGGCAGCACCTCCCATGATGGCAACAAAAGAGCGGCCGGCAGCATCATCCACCACGATGCCACGGGGAATACTGCTCACCGGTACTGTACTCACAACGCGCGCATAGGGATATTGAAAAGGGTCGGTTGCAAGGACACCGACATTATTGGAATGCCAGTTGCTCACCAGCAGGTGCCCGTTGTCTGCGGTCCGGCTAATGATCTTGGGTGTCTTGCCAGTTTCAATCAGGGGTACATAGATCGAATCGCGTTTTGTCTTACCGGGATATACAACGTACACTTTTTTTGCATCAGCAGCCGGAGTTTGGCGATTCGCTTCGATCGAGTCCACGCGGATGGGCACGATACCGTCAGCATTGTGAAGTGAGACCCACAGGAATTTATCATCATGACTGAGACAGGCTTCCACAGGTTTTTCCTGGAAAGAGCTGATCGGCTTATTGGTCGTATAATCCCATCCCGTACCTTTCGTCGGTTTGAATTTATACTCCCGCATCAGCTTGCGGGATTGCTGGTCAAATGCGTATACGCTCATGCCTTCAAGATTCATGGCATAAAGCACGGCGCCTTTGCTGTCAAAGAGTACTGACTTTGTACCGGGTGCGGCATTCAGTGTTGTTGTGTTCTTGTGAACTAGCACCGAATACGGAGCCAATGATGCAAGAGGTGGAAAAGTATCGACAACAACTGTGGGTTTTACAACAGTGTCGATGTAAACAGCGGAGGCTGTTTTTTCAAGAGAAAAATGCCTGCAGGGAATCATGCCGGCACTGATGACGAGGAAAAGATAGAATAATCGCATGATAAGGTTATAAATTGAGCAGGATCATGGATCTTTTCCCTTTGGCTAAAGCACTTGGTCACAGTTGGTTAGGTCGAGGGCAATTTCGAGGGCTAAAAATCGTTAAAAGGATATTGTTTTTTCACATTTTGAAGTTATATTTTTGCACGGTTTTTGAACCGCCCGGGAAAATATCCTAAAAAGACCTTCTACCTCATGGTTAAAAAACTTATAACTGCTTCATTCTGTCTGGCTTTGCTTGCCAGTTGCTCTACGGTCAGACCGGTGAGCGTTGTCGCGTCCAGGCCCGCAGCAAATGCCTCTGCCTCTGCCGGTTCCCCGGCCAGACAGGTCAAGTTCCTCGATGATATCACAGTGGATGGACAATCAGTGGCCGCACCCGCCAAGCCGGTTGCAAGTCCTAAGACAACCGCGGACAAGAAAGGCATGTCGGATATAGAACTGTACATGAGCCGTTCTTCTTCCAATGTCGAAAAGGCGAATTCACTTCAATTGAAATATGCTGTTCTTCTTAATATCGAGGTGGAGCAGTTGGAAGATACCCGTTTCCTTTCCTATGTGGATGAATGGTATGGCACACGTTATCGTATGGGAGGCACAACCAAATCAGGCATCGATTGCTCGGCGTTTGTGCAGAATGTCTACCAGGCAGCGTTTGCAATGAATGTGCCGCGTACGGCTCGCGAACAATACCGCGCGTCGAGGATCATATCTGCCACGGAACTGAAAGAAGGTGATCTTGTTTTCTTCAATACCACCGGCGGCATTTCACATGTCGGTATGTATCTCCGGAATAATAAATTCATTCATGCTTCATCGTCCCAGGGTGTGACGGTGAGTGATATGTTTGATCCTTATTATCTAAAGCGTTATATCGGCGCAGGTCGTATCGAGCGGCCGGAGATCGCTGCTAATTAATCTTGCTTATTTTCTTATTCTCAGTCGTTTTCCCAATGACTCCAGCACTGGTGTGGTATCGGGTGATAACCTCAACATTAAAACTGGCGTGACGAACAGTGCGATGAAGGCAATGCTTCGAATGATCAGACCTGCAAACCCGGTCATGTCACGAAACAGATAATAGCAGATCAGACCGGCGACAGCAGCCAGTATCACGGCCTGCATGGATTTGATGGTGAACGGGAAAAGCCTGAATTTCCTGTAAAGAAAAATTATCCGGATAAGGTTATAGATGGTGATCGAGACAAAATTCGCGATGGCCGGCCCCAGTATGCCATAATTTTTTGTCAGTACGTAGGTCAGTGGTAACATCAGGGATAGAAGAATCACACCACTGACCAATTGAAAGCGCCAGTAATTGGAGGTGCCGATGATCTGAGAATTCACGCCCGTACCAAGATCGATCACCCGAGTCAGGCCCAGCAACAGGAATGCATTGAAGCCAAGCAGGTATTTCGAATTTATTTCCAGTGTAGCAATGGCATTGGTATAATTGAGTGCGATCAATGCATAGATAGCGGAGGCAAAGATCAGCAGGTTGATGGATGATCGCTGGTAAATTTTCTGTATCAATGCGATATTCTTGTCTTTCCAGGCCCGCGAGAGATGAGGAATGGATGCCGCTTCTATGCCGCGCTGCGGTGCATGAATGATGCTGGTAAGCAGACTGGCAAGCGTAAACACGCCTGCAGAATCCAATCCATCCAGGGAGGCAATCACGATGGTATCGAATACCTGCGAGAGTGTGGAGATCACAGAGCCTGTAAAGACAAAGGCGCAAAGCGTAATTATTTTTTTCCGGAAGCGCCGTGTTACCTTGCTCATGGTGAAGGTAAAATGGATCTTCTTCTTCGCGATCAGGTAAATGAACAGCGTGGCGGCAATGGCCAGGTGCGTCAATGAATACAACTTGATGAACAGGTCAAAATCGGGAATGATCCTCACCCATAACAACACGATCAGCACAGTCACGAGGAGTCGCCATTGAACCTCCTTCAGGAAGTTGGTCAGCACGGGCTTGCCGATATGCCAGGTATAGGCTTCAAGGATAGAAAAGATCGTCAGGCCCAGACCCATGGGGAAGATCCAGTAATAATATTGGAGGAGTTCAGGTGAGTTTTCTCCAAACTTCCTGATCACGAGATTTTTGAAGGCCCAGCCGGCAATGATCACGAATAAAAAGCCGATCGTACTGACCACCAGCGCCCATGTGATCATATCATTTTTCCTGGGGGGAAGATGGTCATTGTAATAATGATAAAACTTGTGGATATAGGAAGGCATGGCCAGGTTGGCAAAGGCCAGCATCATCGTAGCGATAGCGAAAAAGATACCGGTAAGGCCATATTGTGTAGGAGTAAACGGCTCCTCCCTGGTGAAAAAATAAACATTCAACAGGCCAACGGCAAACCCAATGTAGATCACGATCGAAGCAAGGATGGTCTGCCGGCGTATACTCATGACGGAGGAAGATAAGTGCTATTCGCTTACTTCGCGACTTTTTTTACGGTGATGTAAAAATTAGGATCAACATTCAATGTTGTGCCGGTGAAACCTGGTATTGTCACGGCCTTCCAGGCTATCCCCGGATGAATCCAATGTGATTTATTCCCAACGATCACCTTAACAGGCATGTCGAAACCCGGGATGCAATTCGTCCATCTTGCGCTGACTGTCTTACCGGTTATTTTGTATTCCAGTACCGGGATCGTTGTGGCGCGGAGATACTGGTCAAACACCTTGTCCAGTTTTTTGCCAGACTCTTTTATGATATAAGCTTCCACCTTCGCGGATGTAACCGTGCTGTGGTAAAACTCTTTGTTCATGCCGGTGAGGATGGCTTTGAATTTTTCATCATCACCAATGATCTGCCGGATGGTGTGAATGAGGTTGGCACCTTTCGCATACATATCACCGCTGCCTTCTTTGTTAACCCCATAAGATCCAATGATCGGCCGGTCGTTCTGGATGGTTTTGCGCAAACCCTGGCAGTATTCATCGGCCGCTTTTTTACCATACTGGCATTCCACGAACAACACTTCGGAATAATCGGTGAATCCTTCGTGTACCCACATGTCGGCTATGTCATTGGTCGTAATGTTATTGGCAAACCACTCATGACCGCTTTCGTGGATAATGATATAATCCCATTTCTTGCCCCAGCCACTGCCGGAAAGGTCTGTGCCGAGATAGCCATCACGGTATTTGTTTCCATAAGCCACGGCACTCTGGTGCTCCATCCCGAGATGGGAACTTTCTACCATCTTGTAACTGTCTTCATAGAACGGATAAGGGCCAAACCATTTTTCAAAGCAGGATAACATGGGTTTTACGTCACGGCCAAATTGCTTTTTCGCCTTGTCGATATTATAGTCAAGCACCCAGTAGCTGCAGTCGAGATTTCCTTTCAACCCCGGATACGTCTCCTGCCAGTTAACGTAATAGCCGATATACGGAACGATGTTGTAATTGTTGATCGGGTTGGTGACTTCCCAGGTCCAGGTACTGGTGCTGTCTGCAAGTTGTTTTGTGCTTTTGAGTCGGCCGTTGCCCACAGCTACCAACGGCTGAGGCACATTGATGCTGAGGGTTGCGCCGTATTGCGGTTCATCGCTCTGGTGATCTTTGCAGGGAAACCATACACTGGCACCGAGGCCCTGGCAGGCGACGGTGATCCAGGGCCGCCCTTTTTCGTCCGAGGCCCAGATCCAACCACCATCCCAGGGTGCATTCACGGCTGCCCTTGGTTTGCCTTTATAATGGACGATCAGTGTATGAAAATCAGCTTTGCCGGTGCTGGTCGTAAATTCCCTTTCACCAAAATCTATGAAATACACATTGCCCTCCCGTCTGAAGGGGAGTGCGCCATACTTGTTCTGCGCATATTCGATCCGTTCGATCTCCATTGGTTTCTGCAGATCGATCTGCATGTAGCGGTGTTTGCCGGGTTTTACGATGCTGAAGGTGATCGCATTTTTTCCCTGGATGGTCTTTGTATCCGGGTTCACTTTCACCGACAGATCATATTTCTGCACATCCCACCATGTTCGGCCTGGGCCCAGGGAGCCACGCAACGTATCATAATGGGTGAAAGATTGGGCGGTAGCCGCAAAACTTATGAATAAAATGGAGAGGAGAACGAATGCTTTTGCCATGTATTTCACGCGGGAATTCATTTGAATTGTAAATTTAGCTGTTCATGGCAAAAATGAAAGCTAAATCGCAGCGAGTGGCATTATTGGCCCTCTTACCGGTGGTCATGTGTGTGATGACAGGTTGTGGGGACCGGGCAGGCAGTGGGAAAAAGATCTTCCACTATAATGAAGTGACGGGGATTGCATCGCTGGATCCTGCATTCGCAAAAAACCAGTCAGTCATGTGGCCGGTGCATCAGCTCTACAATACCCTGGTAGAAATCGATGATAGTCTCCGGATCGTTCCATCATTGGCGACGCGATGGAGTATTTCTCCCGACCGGCTCAGTTACACATTCACCATCCGGGATGATGTCTATTTTCACGACGATCCCTGTTTCCCTTCCGGTAAAGGAAGGCGGCTGACTGCAAATGATGTCGCTTACAGTCTACAGCGGATCATCGATCCAGCCACTGCGAGCCCGGGCAGTTGGATATTTAACCGCAAGGTGGATAGCACCGGAGCATTCACGGCTGTGGATGATTCCACGTTTGTTCTTCGCCTTGCTGCTCCCTACACGCCGATACTGGGCATCCTTTCCATGCAGTATTGTTCCATCGTTCCCCACGAAGCCACCGCAAAGTATGGTGCCGATTTCCGCCGCCACCCTGTTGGCTCAGGCCCGTTTCGTTTTGTCGCCTGGGAAGAAGGACAGGCCCTCGTGTTGCAGAAAAATCCTGCGTATTGGGAGGTCGACAGCCGGGGAAACCGGCTGCCGTATATAGATGGCATTAAAGTGAGTTTCTACGACAGCAAAGCAACGGAGTTCCTGCTGTTCCGCCAGGAAAAGTTGTCGTTTGTGAATGACATCGAATCGTCTTTCAAAGATGAGATATTGACGAAGCAGGGTGTGCTCCGCAAAAACTGGGAAGGTAAAGTGGAGCTGCAGGTTAATCCCTATCTCAACATTGAATACCTCGGGATACTCGTGGATGAGAACAATGAGCTGGTCAAAACATCCCCCTTGCGGTTGAAACAGATCCGGCAGGCGATAAACTATGGTTTTGACCGGCGCAAGATGATATTGTACCTGCGAAACTCGCTGGGTACGCCTGCGGAATCAGGATTTGTGCCGCTTGGCCTGCCTTCGTTCAGCATGGAGAAAGTGAAAGGATACCATTATGATCCGGTGAAAAGCCGCGCGCTCCTGCGGGAGGCTGGTTTCCCCGATGGCAGAGGGCTACCAAGGGTAAAATTGCAAACGATCGCGCTGTATGCAGACATGGGAGATTTTATTGCCAAGCAACTGGAAGAGATCGGTATACCGGTACAGGTGGAAACGGTACAAAAATCATTGTTGCTGGAGATGACGGCCAATTCAAGGACAAATTTTTTCCGCGGAAGCTGGATTGCCGATTATCCCGATGCGGAAAATTATCTGTCGGTTTTTTACTCTAAAAATCCGGCACCACCGAACTATACACGCTATCACAATCCGGCGTTCGATAGGGTGTTCGAACAGGCGATGCTGGAAGAGAATGATACACTGCGCTACAAACTTTACCAGCAGGCCGATCAATTGATGATCAATGATGCGCCCGTAGTCCCATTATGGTATGATAAAGTTGTAAGGTTAGTACAACCAGGGATTACAGGCTTTACTCCAAATGGAGTAAACCTGCTTGAACTGCGTTACATAAAAATGCCCGGGTGAACTGAAAACGGGAAACAGAGCGAGAACACACGCAGTAGGAGACCGGTGCTTTTTTACTTTTTAATCTTGTAGCAACTCACTTACAGGCTATTTCTTGAGTTTATCCTTGAATACCTTCCTGAACTTGTCAACCTTGGGACGAATCACCACTTTGCAGTAAGGATTATTGCCCTCGTTCAATTCGAAGTATTGCTGGTGATAGTCTTCGGCAGTGAAAAATTCAGAGGCAGGTTTGATCTCAGTCACGATGGGGTTATCAAAAGCACCGCTTTTGTCAAGTTCCGCTTTATATTTCTCTGCTTTTTCCTTTTGTTCATTATTATGGTAGTAAATGCCACTGCGGTATTGAGTACCTACATCGGCACCCTGGCGGTTCAGCGTGGTCGGGTCATGGGTTTCCCAAAACACTTCAAGGAGTTCGTCGAAACTGATCTTGGAGGGATCGTAAACGATTTGCAGTGCTTCTGCATGGCCGGTTTCGCCTGTACAAACCTGTTTATAGGTCGGATTTTTTACGTGACCATCGGTGTAACCTGAAGTAGCGCTGATGACGCCATCAAGTTGCTCAAAGATGGCTTCTGTACACCAGAAGCAGCCATTGGCAAAGGTTGCGGTATCCGTCTGCCCGGGAGCAGGGGTTGGGGTTGTGGTATTGTTAGTTGCTGTCATAAGTTTTTTATCAGGGGCACTGTTTTGCGCACAGGCAGGCAATGCTGCCAGTGAGATAACAGTAAACGCCAGGGTAAGTTTAAGAGTGAGGCTCATTGAGGCGAAATTAAGGTTAAGGTTAAGGTTGAGGCTAAGGTTTAGGTTTAGGTTTAGGTTTAGGTTGAGGTTGAGATTGAGGGTAGTGGCAGCCCCGCACTTGATAGAAACGCTCGCGAAAGGAAAAGGTTATGTTAATCGATGGTGAAACAGGGGTATGCACTTAGAAAATGTTTTTAAATTTTCTTAAAACTTTTTTGTTTTTTTTAAGAAGTTTGCTAGTTTGAGGAAGATTTTTAGGAAACAATTGCTGCTTATGGGAAAACATGCCGGTTATAAGGATCTGATCCTGCGCGAATTTTATTTCGCCGGATCGTTGTCCTGTGCGGATTTGAGCGAGCGCATCTCCAAAAGTCTTCCGCTTACGATGAAGGTGTTGAATGAGCTGATCACTGATGGGTATGTCCGTGAATCCGGCTATGCTCCCTCCAGCGGCGGCCGTCGGCCCCTTATGTATTCCCTAATCCCCGGTACTGTCTATATTCTTGCTGTCGCCATGGACCAACTGGTCACCCGCATATCCATCATGGACAGCAATAACCGGCATGTGGCCGGGATCCAGCGCATCGATCTGCCTCTCCAGGGAAATCCCGATGCTTTGAAATTATTGGGTGAGGCGATGGAGGCCGCCATAGTCAGT
Organism: Bacteroidota bacterium; assembly: GCA_023430465.1. Lineage (GTDB taxonomy): Bacteria > Bacteroidota > Bacteroidia > Chitinophagales > Chitinophagaceae > JAEZAM01. The sequence goes on from JAEZAM010000018.1 coordinate 12,702, forward strand.
TCGGGTGTTGACCGCCGGCTGATCATTGGTGCAGGTATCGGAATGCCTGGGTTTATCGATGTCAAAAAAGGTCTGAATTACTCCTTCGTTGAATCAAGAGGCGAATCCATCACGACTTCCCTTTCCCGGAAGTTAAATATGCCGGTCTTTATTGACAATGACTCAAGCCTCATTGCGCTGGCAGAGTTCCGTTTCGGTGCTGCCCGCAATGTGCGGAATGCCATGGTGCTAAACATCAACTGGGGAATTGGGCTGGGAATGGTATTGAACGGTGAATTGTTTCGTGGTCATAACGGTTTTGCCGGTGAGTTCAGTCACCTCCCGATGTTCACCAACAATAAACTTTGTGCCTGCGGCAAAACGGGCTGCCTGGAAACGGAAAGTTCATTGAATGTGGTGGTGGACAAAGCAGCAGCGGGCATAGCCGCCGGCCGCTTGTCGAGCCTGGGCCGCAGTTTCCCGAGCGGTGATGTTGAAAAAGATTGTGAAGCGCTGATACAGGCGGCCATGAAGGGCGACCAGTTTGCTGTGGAGTTGCTCTCCGAAGCTGGTTATCATATCGGCAGGGGCGTCGCTATACTGATCCACCTGGTGAATCCGGAGGTGGTCATACTCAGCGGTCGTGGCGCATTTGCCGGAAAGATCTGGCAGGTGCCGATCCAGCAGGCATTGAATGAAGATTGTATACCGCGGCTGGCGGCGAACACCGGTATCGAAATTTCGACACTGGGTTATGAGGCCGAGTTGATAGGATCGGCCGCATTGGTTATGGAAAACAGGTTGAAGATATCCGGCAATGCAAGGGACCTGCCGGCATTGGTACAAAACAAAGAATTGAAATAGCTCTCACCATACGATTCATGTTTATTAAAACTCAAAAAACAACTGCAATGAAGAACAAAAGATTACTGCTTGTGTTCATGGCCCTGCTGATGAGCAACGCCCTGTTGCTTGCGCAGGTCAGACGCACAATCACCGGTACTGTCACGGACAATACCGGGAAACCGGTGCCCTCCGCGACTGTGGCGATTAAAGGCACGACCACGACCGTGGTAACCGATGACAATGGTCGTTTTACACTCACAACTGATAAAGCTGACGCCGTACTCCAGATCAGCTCCGTGAGCTTTACCGCCATCGAAGTTCCTGCGAGCGGGGCGACGGTAAATGCTACCCTCCAGCCGGTCGCTGGCGACCTCGGTGAAGTAGTAGTTACCGCTCTCGGTATCCGCAAGGCAAAAAAATCTGTCGGTTATGCCGTACAGGAAGTAAAAGGTACTACCCTGGTAGGTGCCCGCGAACCAAACCTCGTGAACGCGCTGAGCGGTCAGGTTGCAGGTTTGCAGGTGGTTCGTTCCAGCAATGGTCCTGCCGGATCTTCCAAGATCATCCTTCGTGGTAACAACTCACTCACTGGAAGCAACCAGCCGCTGATCGTTGTGGATGGTATCCCCGTTGACAACTTCACTGGTACAACCAACAACGATTACTGGAACCCAGGTACAGATATGGGTAACGGTCTGTCTGATATCAATGCAGAAGACATCGAAAGCCTTTCGGTATTGAAAGGTCCATCCGCTGCGGCCCTCTATGGTTCGAGAGCAGGTAACGGTGTCATCCTCATCACAACAAAGTCAGGCCGCAAGCAAAACGGTCTTGGTATCACTGTTACATCTTCTATCGGCGTTGAGAGCATCTTTACCAACCCTGATATGCAGAACAGTTTCGGTCAGGGGTTGGACAACATTTATGATCCTGCTTCACAGTTAAGCTGGGGTCCTAAGGCAACTGGTCAGAATGTGACAAACTGGAATGGTCAGACCGTTCCTCTTCGTACATATGACAACGTAAAAAATTATTTCGATAAAGGTATCACCCAGAATCATGGGGTGTCTTTCCAACAGCAGTACAAGTCAACTTCTATCTATACCTCTTTCAACAGGCTGGAAGACAGGAGCATGATCCCAAATGTGAAACTCACAAGGACAAACCTTCTCGCCCGCGCCGTTAGCAAGTTTGGTAAGAATGACAAATGGACTTCCGACACGAAGGTTCAGTACAGCAATTCAGATGCGGAGAACCGTCCGATCAACGGCCGTGACAACAGTAGTGCATTTGTACTGTATATGCTGCCACGCTCAATGGATATCCGCCAGTTCAAACAATCCACTGACCAGAATGGCAACATGATCTGGTATCCCGGTGGTGGTAACCAGATCAACCCTTACTGGAGAAACACATATGATCAGAACCAGGATGTCCGTGATCGTTTCCTCCTGAACGGATCATTGAAATATGACTTCACGAGCTGGTTGAATATGGAAGTAAAGGCGGGTGCAGATATGTATACAACCAACACAGAGTCTAAAGTGTATGCAGGCAGCCCGATCACTCCAACAGGTCGATACAGCCTCGGCAAACAAACTTTCACAGAAACCAACTACAGCACACTCATCAACGCCCGCAAGGACAATCTCGCCGGACGCCTTGGTGGTAACCTGACGCTTGGTGGCAACCTGATGTCCCAGAAATGGTCTTCGATCGGTGCCAATTCAGGTATCCTCGTAGTGCCAAACCTGTTCTCGATCAACAATGGTGTTGCCAATCCAACGGTATCAGAAGGGTTTACACAGCGCAAGATCAATTCATTGTATGGAACAGCAGGTATCAACTGGGATGGATGGGCGTTCCTTGATGCGACCTTCCGTAACGACTGGAGTTCGACGCTCAGCAAATCAAACCGCTCCTTCTTCTACCCAAGCGTTAGTGCTGCGGTGATCGTTACCGATATGATCGGTAAAATGGGTGGCAATGTACCAGCGTGGATATCTTATGCAAAAGTAAGAGGGTCTTATGCGCAGGTAGGTAATGACCTGTCTCCTTACCAACTCTACAACACATTCTTGATCGGTAAAGATCCTAACGGTAACACCACAGCTACACGTAACCAGACTTTGTTTGATGAGGACGTGCAGAGCGAGCTCATCAAATCCCTGGAGGTTGGTGCGGAAGTTCGCTTCCTGAACAATCGCGTTGGGTTTGACTTCGCTTATTACAAATCGAATGCGACAAACCAACTGATCGATGTGGCAATGGACCCCCTCAGTGGTTACTCATTCCGCAAAGTAAATGCCGGTGATATCCAGAATCAGGGTATCGAGTTAATGGTTGATGGCCGTGTGCTTTCCAATCCAAACGGTTTCAACTGGAACGTAATGGTGAACTATTCCGTTAACAAGAATGACATCAAAGAACTTTCTCCTGAATTCGGCATCAACAGTTACAGGCTTGGCGGTTTTGATGATGTATCAGTATTGGCGGTAACAGGTGCCCGTTATGGTGAGATCTATGGTACTAAATTCGTTCGTGTAAAAGATGCAGCAAGTCCGTTCTTCGGGCAGGTTGTACTGGATGCAAACGGTCTCCCTCAGCGTGACCCTGAGATCCAGCGCCTCGGCAACCAGCAGGCTACCGGTCTGTTGGGTGTTACAAACAGCTTCTCTTACAAAGGATTTGGACTTTCTTTCCTTATTGATGCACGTTTCGGCGGTAAAATATTCTCTGCCACACATGTAGCTATGCAACTGAACGGAACATCTGCCGTGACTGCACCAAATGGTGAAAGAGAAAATTTCGTTGTTGATGGTGTTGTTTCAAACGGTTCAGGCGGATACACCAAGAACGCCATCGCGGTAAGCCCACAGCTTTACTGGAGAGCGGTTGCAGGTGCCAATAACCTCGGTATCACTGAAGCTAACCTTTACGATGCGGACAACGTGCGCCTGCGTAATGTGCAGCTCAGCTATGATCTTCCGCTGCGTTTACTGTCACGCACACCAATTCAGCGCGCGAAGATCGGCGTATCTGCAAACAATGTATGGCTGATCAAGAGCAAGATGAATGGTATCGATCCTGAATCAGTATTTGCTACCGGTTCTAATGCAGTTGGTTTTGAAAATGCAGGTATCCCCACAACCCGTACCATCCTTTTCAATCTGGCTTTGACATTCTAATCACATTTAATAAAAACAGAATGAAAAATATAATACAGAAAACATGTCTGGTAATCGCTTCCGGTGCGATGCTGGCTTCATGTAAGAAATTTGAAGACATCAACCGAAACCCGCTTGCCGCGGATGCTTCCCAGGTGCAGGTGGAATACTTCATCAATGGTTCCATCATCGGCGCCCAGCAAGACCCGCACATCGCTGAACGCGCGTTTGTACTTTACTGGAAAACGGCTGGTCACCAGCATAGCAACGGCGGACTTTCGTCTGGCGGCTACAATGATGGCTGGACAAGCGATTACTACGGTGGTGGTTACATGGCGGGCTGGTTGAATGCTGCCAACACCGCGATTTCCGTAGCTAACCAGAAGATAGCTGAAGGTACTTCCAAAACATACACACAGAACCTCCTCCAGGTTGCCCGCATCTGGCGCGCTTACCTGATGAGCGAACTTTCTGACAACTTCGGACCAATTCCCATCAATGGCTTCCAGGGGGAAAATCCTGATTTTGCGAGCGTAAAGGATGTATACTATTTCCTCCTTGCTGAACTGAAAGATGCAAGTTCCAAGCTTGATCTGACGGTTACCAACCCTGCAGATCTGAACAAACTGGATCCTGCTTACGGTTATGACTATGCAAAATGGAGAAGGTATGCAAACTCCATGCGCCTCCGCCTCGCCATGCGCCTGTCTGAGGTAGACGCCGGCAAAGCAAAAACAGAATTCGAAGATGCTGCCGATGAAGAACTGATCACAGCAATGGATCAAACCTTCGAAGTAGCTGAGAAAGGTGGCTGGGATCCGCTTACTGGTGCAATGAGCCGTGAGTGGAACGCGCAGTTCATTTCCGTCAGCCTGAATAATGTGTACCTCAATCTTGGCAGTGTAAAAACTGAAGACCAGGTTCCTGCGGCAATGCACCCTTTCATCAAACCTGCTAACTACAAGGGTCTGAAGCTGGACAACCACTTTACATCTAAAACAAATGATCCTTCATCAGGTTACTGGCTGGATGGTCTTCCTTACACCATCGATCCAAGGGCTTATAAAACCTTCATCATTCCTGGTGATATCACAAATCCTAACTTCAGCCGCTACCCATCATGGACCAGCGATGCGATCAATACCAATCGTAACCTCGTCGACGACGCCGGTAACGTTGTAAAAGCCATCGATGCAAAATATACATGGAACGCGTCTGTAACAGGCGACTGGGGTCCCAAAGGAAGCAGGAACCAGGTGCGTGCCTATGAAGGTACCATGCCAAGGCTTTCTCAGCAATTCCGCTCAAGCACCAGCAAGCGTATCTTCTTCGCGCCATGGGAAACTCATTTCCTGCTTGCCGAAGCAGCGGTACGTGGATGGACAGTGCCTATGACCGGTAAAGCAGCTTATGAAAAAGGCATCGAGCAGAACTTCGCCTATTGGGGCGTAAGCGCCCACCTGGCTACCTACCTGGCATCTACTGATTACAACCGTGCCGGTACATCTGTAAGCTGGAATCACACGGCTGAGCCGCCGGCTACTTATGCAATGAACTATGTAGACGGCTATACAAATGTGGCCGGTGTAGTGAATGTTCCTTATGCTAAGAATGATCTGTATATGAACGGAACCGTGAAAAACGACCTCCTGACCAAGATCATTACGCAGAAGTTCATCGCTCATACACCCTGGCTGCCCCTGGAGGCCTGGAGCGATCAACGCCGTCTCGGCCTGCCATTCTTTGAGAACCCGGCTATCGAGAACCCGCTTCCAAATCTTCCCGATCTTAACAACGGAAACTATATGACAAGTAACGTCAAGTTCTTCCCCCAGCGTTTGCGTTACCCTTCAGGTCTTGCCCTCAGCAACCCTTCAGGTTACGAACAGGCTGTCGGTCATCTTGGCGGCCCGGATGCTGTACTCACTCCATTGTGGTGGGCTAAGCACTAACCTTCTTTTCGATAGGCAGTTGTGGTTAATACAGCCGTTCCGCTTCCGCGGAGCGGTTTTTTTTTTAGCAAAGCCGCAAAAGGTTTCCTCGGTTAGCACATGTTTTTGCGCCTTTGGCTGTTTTTTTGCGTCTTGGCGTGAAACTAACGCCATCGTAACTTCGCCGCTCTATGAAACTTTTCCCGGAATCGGCCTATTTACAACTGGAATTTGATAAAGTGAGATCGTTGCTGGCCAACTACTGCCAGACCGATCATGCGCGCGCGAAAGCCACTGATCTCCGGATCCACACCCGCAAGGAATTCATTGATCTCGATCTCCGCCAAAGCCACGAATTCCAGCAGCTATTCATCAACGGCATTTATTTTCCCAACGACTATATCCTCAACCTAGCCAAAGAACTGAAACTTCTTTCCGTCCCCGGCGCCATGCTGAGCGGGGAGGAGTTTATCAGCATCCGTAAACTGGCAGAGAGCCTGGAGCGGATCTTCCGCTGGTTTGATGCAGAACGCCGCACCGCGTACGGCGCACTGGCCCGCGTGATAGAGCATACCCGTTATGAAAAACAGGTTATCTCGCTCATAGACGATGTGCTCGATGAGTCAGGCCAGGTAAAGGACAATGCCTCCGAGGAACTCAGGCAGATCCGCATGAGTCTCTACCGCAAACGCAATGAACTCCGCCGTGTATTTGACCGCATCGTTGCCAAACTCAATAAGCAGGGATACCTGGCCGAGATCGAAGAGAGTTTCATGAATGGCCGCCGGGTTCTCGCTGTTTTTGCTGAACAAAAACGTACAGTGAAAGGGATTCTCCATGGCGAAAGTGATAGCCGCAAGACCGCCTTCGTGGAACCAGAGGAAACAATTGAATTGAACAACCAGGTTTATGAACTGGAGAATGAAGAGCGCAAGGAAGTCTATCGCATCCTTCGCCAGCTTACGGCCAGGCTATCTGAATACTCACCGCTGCTCAATGCCTGGCATATCGTAGTAGGTGAATATGATTTTATCCGGGCTAAGGCAAAACTCTCTGCTGACATGCGGGGAGAATTTCCAACCGTGGTAGATAAGGCGCACATCCACCTGGTCGATGCCTATCACCCTCTGCTGCTTCTTTATAACCAACGCACAAAAAAGCCAACCATTCCCGTCTCGATCACCCTGGATGAAGGACGCCGGATTCTTGTCATCAGCGGACCAAACGCCGGTGGCAAGACCGTTACAATGAAAACCATCGGTCTATTGCAGATGATGGTGCAAAGTGGTCTGCTTGTTCCTGTACATCCATCCTCTCAATTTGGCATCTTCAAGCAACTCATGATCCATATCGGGGATACGCAAAGTATCGAATTTGAATTGAGCACCTACAGCAGCCACCTGATGCACATGAAATATTTCATGGAAAATGCAAACGGTAAGACCCTGTTCTTCATCGATGAACTTGGCAGTGGCAGTGACCCGAATCTCGGTGGTGCCTTCGCCGAAGTGATCATGCAGGAGCTCGGCCGGAAACATGCTTTTGGTATCGTCACCACCCATTACCTCAACCTCAAAGTGATGGCAGGGAAAACTCCCGGCATCATCAACGGCGCCATGGCTTTCGATGAAAAAAATCTGCAACCGCAGTATAAGCTGTTGATCGGTAAACCCGGTAGCTCCTACACATTTTCCATAGCAGAAAGAATTGGCCTTGACAAAGGTCTCATCCGCCGCGCGAAAGAACTGGTAGATGATGACCAGTTTCGCCTGGATAAATTACTCAACCGGACCGAACAGGATCTTCGCGACCTGGAGAAAAAAGAGAAAGAACTGCATCATCTCCTGAAAGAAAATGAGCGGTTGAAAAAACAGATGGAGCAGGTGATGGATAAAGAAAAGCACCGCCAGCAGGTGGAGCTGCTCCGGGAGCAGAACCGCATCTCTGAAGAACGGATAGCCTACTTGAAGGACATGGACCGGAAGCTGAAGCAAATGCTCATCGAGTGGCGAAAGACAGAGGACAAGAAAAAAGTGATCCGCGAAATGGAAGCGCTGCTCTTTAAAAAAGATGAGAAAAAAGCTGTCAGTAAAATGCAGAAGAAGATCGACTCAAAATATAAAGAAGTTGGCGGGGATATCCAGGTAGGCGCGAAGGTGAAGATGAAAAAGAATCACCAGGTAGGCGAAGTGATGGAACTCCGCGGGAAAAGGGCGGTGGTCCGGATCGGGCTTCTGCCGATGCAGGTCGATACTGCGGATCTGGTGGTGGTGAAAGAGCGATCAGTGTGATGAGGACGGGGTGCTGGATGGCTGGATGCTGGATGGCTGG
>JAEZAM010000049.1 GCA_023430465.1 Bacteroidota bacterium
CCCCAGCATCCAGCATCCAGCATCCAGCATCCAGCATCACTCCGCACTTTCTCTTCGCTCTCCTCACTTAGAATGCAAGCCGGAAGCTACCAAACACACCAAACTTTTTCGTATCGCTTTCCGGCAATGAATTGGGCAATACCCGCCAGATAAAATCTACGCGGAAGACGCGGAAAATATTATCCACCCCTGTACCAATCTCCATATACGTTTTGCCATTTAGTGTCTGAAATGTTGAGCCTGGCTTGAAGTTGAGTTCCCGGTTTGCAGCGGAAAGACTTCCCCACAAGGTCTTGGCCGTCCAGAACTGTCGCAATTTCAATTTCGGGAATAGCCTGAATATGCCATTGCCCACATTGTGTTCAAAATTTATCCCGATGAATTTATCATGGATGAATTCATAGCGGTTCATCATATTGAACGCATACTTATTATAATAGTGCAGTTCATTGCCTGGCGCTATGTCGAGTAGAACATATGGCAGGGTACCGAACGTCCGTCCAGCGTAAAGCTGGTAACTGATATTGCCAAACGGTGGTATCTTGAAAAAATCCGAGATGCTGCCGGATAATTTCGTGTAGTTATAATTGCTTCTGAATACACCGGAGATGCCACGGGAGATATATACTTCACCTACGGGGTATGGACTGCCCAGGCTGGTTCTGAAGAAAGTTGTCTCAAGGAATTTCTCCAGGTAAGCAAAACGCAGGCGGAGCGATACTTCGAAGCTGGTCAGCGGTGAGCGGCCGTCGATGGCCGGGAACTGATCTTTTGTCGGAATATTTCTCAGTGGCGTGAATCCCTTATGGGTAACGGCTATCAACTCTGAAAGGCCAAAGCGGTGTTCATTGAAAAATTCGAAGCGTTTTTCATCCACCTTGAGGAACTTGACCGGTACACCCGATTTTCGGATGGCAAGCGCAAATACGTTATCTGCGGTTACCTCGCCGTAATAGCTCTGGCCGAAATCGAGATCGTTTGTATAGGAGCCGTACCAGTAGCGGCGCGGGTGTTTCTTTGGAAGGTAGAACAGTTCTGCTTTTCCCTTCAAGCGTTTATCCCCAAATCCATAAGCGAGATACCAATGATACCACCAGCGCTTGTCGAATTTCTTGTTGCTGCTCATGTCGAAGCGCACACGAAACCCCTCCCACGAGTTTGCAGTGACCCAGTTGTACCATTGCCCCAGTTTCACATTGCCCACATCGACATAGCCGGTGGCGATAAAGTCAAGCCGGCGGGCGAGGCGTTGAAAGCTTGGAGCGTTAAGGAGTGTATCGATCATGCGAATGATACCAGCTTCGGTTTTTGTCAATTCTTCATGACGGGCACTGCTCCAGTATTCTTTACCTTTTGTAGTGGCATTGTCCAGCGTGATGATCTCTTCCATTACCTTATTCTGCGCCAGGTTATTGACAACGCTTGTATCGTTGACCTTTACATTGCGATAGGTAGTTGTTTTGCGGCCGATGAAGCCGGGTGTATTCCGGCCAATGGGCGATACATCAGCCACGAATTTATCTTTTGATAAAAACCAGGTAGAGTCATTGATAAGCGTGTACTCCTGGATCAAGCTGAGATTTTCGACAAAATTGACGTTCGCTTCTTTTCCCAGCCGGAGGTTCATTTTCTGGATGGCAAAGCTACCTACATGCACCCAGCAATCACCTTCAAAAGTGTTGGTACCGCTGCGGCGCGGTACGAAGACGAGATGATAAAAGCGCTGGTTGTTGACTTGCTGCGTGTCGATAACGCGGTAATTATAGTAGAGGTCACCGTTGTCGGAGGCGGGACTGACAAATTGCTTATCGAAGACAGTGATGAAATTGTTGTAAATGTTGACGTTCTGATCCATCCCCCCCAGGAACTTCAGGATGCTTTCATTCTTCACCCCGTTGGTGTTGGCAGCTTTGATGACCTCGCGGCGCTTGAGCGGTTTCTTCTGGTAATAGTAATTGGAGATGGCCTCGGTAAGATAGGTAGGGAGGTAGCGGACACCTTCGCTGCTGTCAATGTTCTGGTTGATGATATCGCCAACACTCCGTAGGGGCTTGAAGCGGGTGATCTTTTTGAAGTTGACATTTTTTATATCCAGCTCGAGCTTGTTGTAGAGTTCATAGGAGAAATTATCGAACCGGTACCGGTCGTTGCGGGGTTTATTTTGAACGATCTTCCGCCAGACGAGCAGGCCCTTGTTCACTTTCGCTTTTACTTTCACCCCTTCATTGAATGTGCCGCGCTCCATCAGGATTTGGGTGGAGATATTTTGAGCGGTGGTATCAATAACGAGTAGATAGGGTTGGTATCCAACGCAGGTAATGCGAAGCGTATCGGAAGGCCATTTGTCAAGATTGAAGGAAATGGTGCCAGCGGAATCGGTAAGATTACCGATGGTGGAGTTGATGAAACTAGCCGAAGCGAAAGGAACAGGTTCTTCGCTGTGCGCATCACGAACGACGGCGCTGAGGGTTTTACGTTGCGCCAGGGCGGGCAGTGCAAAAAACTGGACGAGGGCAAAAAACAGCACAAATGCAAAAGGCTTCCCGATCATCTTCATTATCCGGCAAATTTATCGTGTGCAGGGCAAACAGCCCATAAATTAACAATAAGGTAGCGGCAAATAAATTTGGAAGGAAGGAAGCGGTTTGTTTACTTTGTTTTTCAAAGTGCTTTTTATGACTGACCAAAATCAATCGGTTGATACGTTGAATGAGGTGCGGGATATCCGCCGGATGATGGAGCGGGGTTCCCGTTTTACTTCGGTGAGTGGACTTAGCTTTATTGCTGCCGGGCTTGCTGCCTGCCTGGGTGCATGGATGGCCTGGGCCAGGATCAGCAGTTATTATGGTGCAGCGGATACCTGGCAGTATGACGGACCGGCATTCAGCAGCCTGCAAACGGATCTGCTATTGATAGCGGCGGTATTGTTTGCAGTGGCCGGCATCAGTGCATTGTTTTTTACCTGGAGAAAAGCAAAACGGCAGGGAGTGTCGTTGATGGGCAGGACGAGCCGGATGGCGTTTTATGCTATGGTGCTTCCGTTGATCACCGGGGGCGGGTTCATTCTGGGATTGTTGTGGCATGATGACTGGCGCTTCGTGGCCCCTGCCTGCCTCGTGTTTTATGGACTTGCGTTACTGAATGCGAGCAAATACACCCTGGCGGATATCCGCATTCTGGCTATCGCAGAGATCATACTCGGACTGGCCAATATGTTCTATACAGGTTATGGCTTTTATTTTTGGGTGGCAGGTTTTGGTATCGTGCACCTGCTGGCGGGAATAGTGATGTGGTGGAAATATGAGCGTGGTGATAATGTGCAATGATTAAAGAACAGGTTATGAAGAATCCAATCAACGGGCTAAATAAAATTTTCGATAACCGGATCCGGCTGGGCGTCATGAGCTTGCTGGTGGTCAACCAGGAGATCAGCTTCAATGACCTGAAGCAGATGCTGGAGGTCACTGATGGCAACCTGGCCACTCACCTGGTAAGCCTTGAAGAAAATGGCTATATCAAAGTGCACAAGGGATTCATTGGACGCAAAACCAACACCACTTATTCCGTTACAAAAAACGGCGAAAAGGCCTTCGCCGATCATATCAGCGCACTGGAAAACATGATCAAAGGCATGAAATAATTTTTTTTACCTATTTACTTTGAAATACAAAGCACTTTTAAAATGAAAAATAAAACCCCACTCTCTATCGTCCGCCGCTGGCTGGTATTCTTTATCCTTTGTCTCTTCCTGAGCGGACTTACCGCTATTCCCCTGGAAACAGAGATCAGGTTTCTTTGCCGCACCTTCCCGCCGGATACCGCCCTCGGTGCCTGGCTTGATCGTGTGCTGGTAGGCATCACAGCTATAAACCGCGACTTTCCCTTTTTGAACTATGGAAACGACTGGCTCGCCTTCGCTCATTTTGTGCTGGCTATCCTGTTTATCGGACCGCTCCGGGATCCTATCAGGAACAAATGGGTGATTGAATTCGGCATGATCGCCTGCCTGCTCGTGATCCCGTATGCATTGGTAGCCGGGCATTTCCGCGGTATCCCTGTCTGGTGGAGGCTGATCGATTGTTCATTTGGATTGATCGGTCTGATTCCGCTGGCTGTATGCTATCGGCGGATCGACCTGTTGGAATCAGATACGCGTTTTTCCACCCGGCTTTCTTATCACCTATAAACCTTTAATCATGCAATTCATCCGACTCCGTTTTTCCGATCCGGTGTACCGGGAGGGTGTCATTTGTCTTTTCCTTTCACTTGGCGTTTTCTCCTTCAACATCATGCGGGATATCGATTCCGAAGATTTTTCATCCTTCATGATCAACTACGTGATCACCACCGTCTACCTGTTGCGCATTTTTTTAAAAAGAAAAAATGCAGCACCGGATGTTCGCTCTGCCCGTCGCGGACTCGCATTGATCATTGCACTCATTGGCGCTTACGCCCTCAATCTTGATATGGCCGTTTTCCAGGACTCCGTTGATTGGTTTGCTGCCGTGATTGGCGTCACCGCCGCCACACAACTTTTGCTGCCATATACTCCGGCCATGCCCACATGGGCGGCTCACACTGTCAGTTTTTTGAATGGCATTTCCTCGATGACCTTTCTCTACCTGTCCATCTACCTGATGCCCCTCTACCCGGTCGGGGTCATCTGTTCTCCCGCACTTGGGATGTCGTTGCATGTATTTGTCCCCCTTTTATTGTTGATCTATTCGATTGCCAACCAGGTGAAAGTTGATGAATTTGCCCGCCGTGCATGGATCAGCTATGTCGCTGCCCTGATGTTCGTGGTGATTGGAACAGGTGTGTTTGTAGATCAATGGAACCGAATTCGGATCAGTGTCAATTCTGCAGCAAAAAACCGGTCGGATCTTCCGGGCTGGGTGAATGTGTCGGCCGTGCTGCCCGGTTCATTTGTTGGCGACCGACTGCTGAAATCTGATCTTGTCTACACAGTTCCCGCAACTGGAAATTTCGAGCTATTTAATTTCAATGGCTTCAATAATACCGGCTTCAGGCAAAGACATGACCCGCTGGTCCTGATTGCTGCGGCTCTTACAGGCAGATTGAATTTATCTGAGCAGGACAAAATAAACATCCTGCAATCACGACCACAATCGCAACACGATGCGGAAAGAAGATTATGGGAGGGCGATCTGCTGAAGACCACCAGCATTGAAACCGCTATCCGTTGCTGGCCCGCCTGCAACATAGCCTATACGGAGAAAACAATTGTTGTGTCGGCCGACAGCACCAGACGGTGGCAACCTCAACAGGAAGCCGTCTACACTTTCCAGATGCCGGAGGGCAGTGTTGTCAGTTCCTTGTCGTTATGGATCGAGGGCCGGGAAGAGAAGGCCATCCTCACAACACAAAAGAAGGCGGATCGTGCTTACTCAACGATCGTCGGCGAATTCAGGCGGGATCCTTCCGTTGTCCATTGGCGGGAGGGCAATACTGTCTCCGTAAGGGTCTTCCCGATCCTTCCCGGACATTCCCGGCAATTTAAGATTGGCTTTACATCACCGTTATCAAATGAAAACGGAAAGTTGCGGTACGAGAATGTAGGATTCAAAGGACCGGCTTTCAGTAATGCCACGGAGCGAACGACGATTGAGATAGATCAGGACAAATCAGCCTTTAAATTACCCGCGTCATTTATTTCCATGCCGGGAAAATCATCCTTCCGCTATGAGGGAGATTATGAACCGCGCTGGCATATGCTGCTGAACAATCCGGGTGTGGCCGATTGCGGCTTTGCCTTTAATGGAAACAGCTATTGGCTCGAACCATATCATCGTAAACTTGAACCGGTGGTGATAAAGGACGTTTACCTGGATGTAAATAAACGCTGGACTCGCGATGAGTTTGATCGTATAATCGATCTCGCAGGAAACCGGAATGTTTACGCAGGCAGCCAGTCAATGACCAGGATCACGGAAACGAACCGGGATGAAACCTGGCGGGAGCTATCTCGCAAAAACTTTTCTCTTTTTCCATTCCACACCATCGTGTATCCGTCTGCGGCATTGGTGGTAACCCGGGCAGGTAACAACGCTCCCGGCGCCAACCATCTGTCTGCCACTGTCCTGATGCAGAAGAACAGGGCCTTTTTCAAATCGAAAAATAAAGTTCGGGTGTTTTCGCTCGACGATGAAATCAGTCCATACTTCGCCGTACTGAAAGAGCAGCGGGCCTTTCATTTTGACAGCGGATCAACGGCAGAGCTGACTTCAATACTCAACAAGGGTATGTATCCGCAGGACATGGAAAATGATGAGCAGGTTATCATCCATGCTGCCAACCTGGTAGTGAAGAAATCCAATACGGTGACAAGGTCGGGCGGGCCTGATCATGTGATGCGTTTGTTTGCCTACAATCACATCATGCAGCAACTTGCGGCACGTGATATCAGCGATGAAAAGCAACAGGACAGCTTACTGACGGAGGCGGCTGAAGCCAATATCGTTACACCGGTATCCAGCCTGGTGGTACTGGAATCTGCAGCCGACTATGAAACATTTGACATAAAGAAATCAGCCAATACTCTCGGTAATGCGACGCTGCAAAATAAAGGTGCTGCGCCCGAACCACATGAATGGGTATTGATCATCATGGCCGGCCTTACCGTGTGCTATGCAACTTATCGCAAAAAGCTAAATGCCGCGCGGCTATGATGTTCACCAAATTCCGAACAGGGTGGATGATACTCACCATGTTCACGCTTATCGCTTTGCCGGTATACGTGCTACATGATTACCTGGAGTTCACTTCGGTCAATTTCCTGGCCGGGATCGCCACCGTCGGTTTATCGTTATATAGCTACCGCGGCAATCCCGGCAGACGCTTCATGTGGCCTTTGCTGGTGATGGCGGCGGTCAATTTTCTTCTGCCGGTAAATACAACTTTTTACCTGCTGACGTTGTTGGCCGGTTTGTATGTGCTTGAAACGAAGGTGGGCAAAGTTGATAAGATCGTTCCAATGGCCTTGTTCATGATGTCACCCGTGATGAATTATGCGGTCAACTCCTTTAGCTTTCCCATCCGCTTATGGCTGACAGAGGTCGCTGGCAGGTTCCTGATGGTGCTGGATAACACTACGCAGGTGGAGGGGAATGTGGTTGTATTCAACGGTGCAGAATATGCCGTGGATGCAGGATGTATGGGCTTAAGCATGGTGGAAGTGTCGCTGCTGCTTGTGTTGCTGTTGACGGTCGTTTACCAGCGCCAGGCAGGCAGGATCATCCGGCACTGGCAGTTGTTGCTTGCGCTAACCTGCATATTTGCCCTGAACATCATCGCAAATCTTTTCCGGATCATACTGATCGTTCGGTTCGATCTTGCAGAGGGCACTATCGGCCATGAACTTGCCGGCATCGCCTGCCTGCTGCTGTATGTTTTTGTACCAGCAGTTTTTTTGACCAGGTATTTTGTAAAACATGGGAAAGCAGCCGGGCGGCCAGCAGCAGGTGTCTTCTGTAACAAATTTTCAAACATATCGTTGGTGGCGCTGTCCTTGCTCATCGGTTTGCTCGCCATCAGGACCAGTACAGCAGATACTTATGCGCTGCCTGAATATCCTCCCGATATTGTTCCAGGCTATATCACTACCAACCCTGTGCCCGGCACGCTGAAAATTTCCAATGATTCCACACTCATTTATCTGAAATACCTCCGGGGCTGGTATGATACAGATCACAATCCAATGTTATGCTGGAAGGGCAGTGGGTTCGAGTTCAGGAACATCACGCAGCGTTCTGTTAACAAACACACATACTATAGCGGCCTACTTGTCCAGGGTGACCAGGTTCTCCATTCAGCGTGGTGGTATTATGATGGAAATGTTGCCAGTACTGATCCCTGGAGCTGGCGACTGGCCATGTTGAAGGGTACGCGATATCATTCGATCATCAATGTATCGGCCGAATCTGAAGATGCGTTGCTGTTGACAGTCAGAAATATACTGTCAGGCAATCTCGCCAAATTTTATAAACCCTTGTAAACTGCCCAAAAAAAAGCAGGACATCCCGTCCTGCTTTTTTTTATTTCACTTTGATCGGTTAGAAGTCAAAGCCCATACCAATATACCAAACCGGCTTGGTGCCAAAGAATGTATTCATTTCCCAGGCGGCATCCAGGCGGAGATAATAACCTAACAAAGTACTGCGTGCTCCGAATCCATAACCGCCCGCTAATGGTCCAATGCCACCAGCGCGGAAGCGCACGGTGTACGGGCTGTTTGGTTCGTTGTAAATATTTTCCGGGCGGGAGATCTTGTCGATGCCGCCAGACCAGGCGCTGCCGAGATCAATGAATTGAACCAGTTGGAAGTTCCGGAGAAACGCATTGTTCACCGGCTTGTTGAAGAATGTTGAAAATACCGGCACACGGATCTCGGAGTTGATGACGATGGCATTGTTGCCGTTCGCTGCATTCTGCCGGTATCCACGAAGATTAACCGCCAGTGACTGGTATGCATAGAAATTAATATTGTCTTCCGGTCTTGGTTGCTGGTTGAATTTTGGTGAGAACCAGTTGTCCACCCCACCGAGATAATAGATCACTTTCTGATCACCGAACGAGAAGTCTCCCGCCGCACGAACCGCCCATGTCAGGTTGCGGTAAATGGGATAATAGTGACGCGCGTCGAAGCCAACGTTGAACATGTATCTGCCTTCCTGTCCTTTATTTGCCAGTTGGGTGAACCAGTCGGCAAATATTTTATACCGCAGGCCCTGCCAGATGTTGGTAGCAGGATTCAATGTATTGTCATGCACGTATTCCAGGCTAAACTGTCCATAGGTTTTTTTCTCGTCTCTTACCTTAATCGATATGTCTTCTACGGCAAGCAATGATTTCCGTTCAAACCGCGGACCGATCACGGCGCGCAGGCTTCTCACCCTGTCAAGCGGATATTTCAGCGTGGCGAGGTAGTAACTGGAAAATTTCTTGCCGGTTCCCTGTACAAAAGTTGTGGATCCGGGTTCAAGCGGCAGGATGATGGTTTCCTGGACGATCGAGCGATAATACAGCGCACCCCAGTCCAGTCTCTTGCGCAGATTCTGGAAATAGAAAAGCACATCGTTGTCACGCAGGTTAGGGGCCACCCGGAAACCGCCGGTGATCTTGATGTCTTCCATCAGATCAGAGGTTCCAACGCGTAGCATGCCATTGAAATCACCACCGTTTGACAGATAGATAGGCCCGCTGCCGAATGTGTAAGGCTGAAATTTGTTTACTGCCAGCACAGAATTGTTGAAACCCGTGACGGCATAGTCGGCAAAGAATTTCGGCGGCTTGTATTCATAGAGCTTTGCTTTTTTCAGGATCGTCGGCGCTTCTATCTCGGTAGCATCGACCACACGCCCCACCTGGCTGCTGTCGTTGCGGTCATCATCAAACTCGCTCTGGAAAAAATCGGCCTGAGCCTGTTTGCGGGCGCTGTCGGCCTGCTGTTGCTGTGGCGACTGACGATTCAGCATTCGACGCTCTTCGTCGATCCGCTGCTTCATATACTCTGTCGGCCGGGCGTTCACGTTCCGGCGGCGAAGCACATTTTCATCCACTTTGAGACGATATAATAATTTCACATCTCCCAATTTCACCACCTCACTCACCAGTTGATTATCACCGGCCGTCCGGGTTTCAATCAGGCTGCTCTGGTAGTTTGTTAAGGGGAATACATAAGATGAGTCGTTTGTAACGGACACGTAACCCACTGAATCGATATCCGTTTTATCCCATTCCTTCAGCAGGCTGTCCACTTCTGAGAGAGGTGGATTTCTCAGGATCTCATCCCCGATGAAGATGAGCGTATCCAGGCCTGCACGTTCTGTACGGAAGAAGCCGGCATACCGGTTATTGATACCATTCTCATCACTTACAAAGGTGAAATGGGAAGTGTTGTATTGTGAAGGGAAACGCGCATTGCCAAAGCGCAAGGAGGTAAGCTGGGATATTTGTTTGAATTCAGATTTGTTCCAGTTATCTACGAGGAAAATATTGAAACGCTTTCCGGGAAGAGAATCATCACTGCTGGCAGCATTTGCTGAAGGGCGATTGCTGGAGTAAATGATGCCTGTCTTGTTGGGAAATGCCACGAAAGCGGGATCCAGGTCATCGTAGACATCATTTGTGATCTGGTCGAATGATTGCTTGTCAATTTTATAAACATAAATATCCGTCTGCCCGCTCCTGACACCGCTGAAGATAAGCGTGTTATTGTCCAGCATGTACTTCATGTCCTGGATCTGGTTGAACATGGGCAGATCCTGTTTGATGATCTTTATCCTGTTCACCACATCGTACACGAACAATTTCAGTTTTCCTTTTTCAGAATACAGGACAGCCAGCCTTGTGCCCTTGCCATCCCAGGCAAGGATAGGGTAGTTCGGGTTCTTTTCATCTTCCCTGGAACGGTTGCCGAATTTCAACAGCACTTTACGATTAACGAAGTTTTCATTCAGGACTACTGAATACACCCCTTGTTTGAACTCCACAACAGCGTATGTAAAGCTCCGTGGATTGGGGTTGGCATTGAAGCGCATGAAATCTTTTTTTCCGATCTCTTCGCTGATGGAAAGCTGACCTTTGGGAACATTCTTGCGTGCGCGGAGATCCTTGTAGTATTGCTGGGGGACTTCATTCATGAAGTCGCGGAGAATGAATTTGAATTTTTTCTTCGCCAGTTTCTCTGATGCATTGTTCAGGTTGCGGTAAATACGGCTCAGGTACAGGAAATAGGTTACTTTGTTTTTACCATATTTGTCAGCAAGATATTTCCAGAAGGCGTGACCGGCAAGGTTTGGCTTTTCGAAAGCAAACTGGTAGAAGTTTTTGTATTCGCCGCCGAGGAGGGTAGAGCGGAGTTCGTCATCGAGGGCAGGGCTCCAGTTTTCTGCAGCATACTCGATGTACCCATCGGTCAGCCACTTTGGAAGATCAAGCAGGGCCTGGTTGGCAGCAAATTCTCCGAGATCATCACCGAAAAGCTGGTTTTCTACAAGAACCCGGGCAATACCCTGGCGTATCTGGCGACGCAGGTTATCATGGTTTCCGTCAAAGAATACCAGCATCTTGTTATTAACCAGTTTGGTTACCCCGCCGGTATTTTGCCAGTCAATGCCCAGGCCGATATTGGATTGTTGCAGATCATCAAAGTTGTTGTAGACAACGATGTTCGTGCGGCGCTGGAGTCCATATTCCACGAACTCCTCGATGCTCGAAAGCTCCGTTTCGGCGATCTGGGCCACGTACTTCCCGAGGCCAAGTCCATCCTGGCTGAAATATGTGTTAAAGTTTTCGGTCTGATAGTATTTCCAGTTGAATTTCTGGTGTTGTACACGATTTTTCCCAAACTCCACCGTATTCACCTGTGCATTTGCCCCCATCCAGCCGCAAGTAAAAAGACAGGCAATCAGGCATGATAACTTAGTCATAGAATCTTTTGCTGTTTCAGATGCTTATTAATCGTTGTTTATTAGCGGGCTGTTGCCCCTGACCATTGTTTTGTTGAATTATCTTTGCTGTTCGATATGGTGCGTCCCGGAAGCAAAAAAGAGGGGATTTGCACACCACACTTAAAAGTACGAAAATCCCATCATGTTAGCTCTTACGTCGTTTTCATTCAGCCCCCTTCAGGAGAATACCTATGTGTTGTATAACGCAGACCGGGAAGCCTGCATTATTGACCCCGGTTGTTATTTTCCCGAAGAGAAAAAACGGCTGCAGGACTTTGTGGAGCAGGAAGCGCTGAAACCGACGCTTCTACTCAACACGCATTGCCACATTGATCATGTGTTCGGCAACCAGTTTGTGTTTGACACCTGGGGGCTTATTCCGCATTTTCATGAGAAGGAGACTCCTGTACTGGACCTGTTGCCGCTTTCCGCCCAGTTGTGGAACCTGAAATTCGATATTTATGCCGGCGAAGTAGCCCATATCCGGGAGGGGGAAACGATCTGGTTGGGAAATGAGGAACTTTCCATCCTTTTCACCCCCGGGCACTCGCCGGGGAGCGTTTCTTTTTATCACGAGGCCGGAAAGTTTATAATTGGCGGAGATGTGCTGTTTCGCGGGAGCATAGGCCGGACGGATCTGCCGGGTGGAGACTATGACACCCTGATCGACAGTATCAATCGCGAGTTCATGACCTTGCCGCCAGACACAACAGTGTATTCCGGCCATGGGGATCCCAGCACGGTAGCTGCGGAAAAAGCAACAAATCCATTCCTGAACGATTAATCAGCGAATATACCTCCCGATGACCGGAAGCCGGCTGAACTCCTTGCGCTCCACCTGCAGGATAAACCAACCGAAAGCACCCAGGAGTACCAGGCCGAAGCCACGGTTGATCCAGGGGTTGAGATCGAACCTGGTGAACCCTGCATGAATGGCATAAAGCAGGATTACGATGACGATGTAAGCGAGCAGTTTTTTCCAGGCATACGGAATCCTGTAATGGCGTTGTCCCCAGATAAATGAAATTACCATCATGGTACCATAGCAGAAGAAGGTGGCCCAGGCACAGGCCATATAGCCCAGGCTCGGTATGAAGAGGAAATTGATAAGCAGGGTAATGGCCGCACCAATAAGCGTGATTCGGGCCCCGGTGCCTGTTTTATTCGTAACCTTATACCAGATGCTGAGATTATAATAAATCCCGAGGAACATGTTAGCCAGCAGCAGTATGGGCACCACTTTCAATCCGGTCCAGTAACTGGGTTTACTCAAAAAATATTTCCAGGTATCCAGGAACAGCACTACCACGAGAAACATGAAACAGATAGCAATTACGAAAAACTTCATGACACGGGCGTAGGTCCGTGGTGCATTTTCACCGCCAGCCTGTTTGAAAAAAAAAGGCTCAGCACCAAGCCGGAAAGCCTGAACGAAAAGCGTGATCAGGATGGCGAGCTTATAACAACCGCTGTAAATGGCCACTTCCACACGCGGGTCGGATGCCGTAGACCACCAGCCAAGCATGAGCCGGTCCATGGTTTCGTTGATCATACCGCCAAACCCCACGAGCACGAGGGGTAGGGAATAGGCCATTACTTCCCGCCAGAGGGATTTATCAAATTGCCAGCGGAAGGCAAAAAACTCTTTTCCCAGCAGCAGAAAGGTAACAACCGACTGGATCAGGTTGGCAAGGATGATATAGGTTACTACATCATCAGGATCATAAAAAACAGCAACGGCGCTCTCGGGATTGTCCTTTACCAGTGCAGGGCAAATGGTTACGAAGAAGATGGTAAAGGCAATGTTGACGATGATTCCTCCAACGCGGATGAGCGCGTATTTGACAGGCCGTCCTTCGTGTCGAAGTTTGGCAAACGCGATGGTTGTGAGTGCATCAAACGCTATGATGAAGGTGGCCAGGGTGATGTACTCCGGATGTTGTTTAAGTGAAATGATCTCGGCCAGCGTTCCGCGGAAAAGCAGCATCGTAGCGGTAAAAGCCAGCGTGCTGATGATCAGTGAAACCGTAATAGTATTATAAATGGATTGTTCGCTCCCTTTCTTCTGGATAAACCGGAAATAGGCGGTTTCAAGGCCATAGGTGAAAATGATATTCAGAAAGGGGATCAGCGCGTAAACGAGGTTCATTTCTCCATAATCCGCTTCCAGCAACTGGCCGGTCAGGTAGGGAGTCAGCAGGTAATTGAGAAAACGTGCCGCGATGGAGCTCACTCCATACCACATCGTTTGCCCGGCCAGTTGTTTTATTCCACTCAATTACCAATGATTTGGTAACAAAAATAACGGCTGCATTTCCAAAAACAACAACATAGCTGCCAAACAGCATTATTTAAGAGCATCTTATCTTTGAAAAAACTACAGCTTATGAAACAATTCATCCTTCTTTCCCTGCTGGTGCTGGTTTTCCAACTCCATGCCCAAAGCCAGGCACGTGAAGAGAACGTGGATTACAATAAAAAAAAGCAGCAGGCTTTCGTGATTGATTTTGCTTATCCCCCGGAAGCGGTGGAAAATGCTATCGTTCACCGCATGGAAAAATTGGGTTACCGGGCAAAAGAAGAGAAGGGCCTTTTTAATAAAGACAAGGGTTATCGCATCTATAAAGGTGCGCAGATTGATGACGTTTATGATGGCAGCCTGGATTACATCATCCGCGTTGACCGCAAGAGCCGGAAGGAAACCGATGAATCTGTTGTATACATGATCCTGCATAAGGATGGGGAAAATGTGAAAGCTATATTCGATGAAGATGACCGCAGGGCGGCAAAATCATTTCTCAGCGGCCTGTTGCCGGATGTAGAGGATGCGCATCTTGACCTCCAGGTGAAATCACAGGAGGATGTACTGACCAAATCTGAGAAGAAATACAAGTCGCTCCAGGATGAGCAACTGAGCCTGGAGAAAAAGCTCGCTGAGTTGCAGGCGGCTATTGAAAAGAATAAGCTTGGGCAGGAAGATCAACTGAAAACGGTTGAGCTCAATAAATCCGCGCTGGAAGAGTTGAAGGGCAAACGCCGGAAATCAACTCGCTGATCAGGGTTTGGTGAAGCGGGTATCCTTCAGGAAACTGCTGTCGGTAAGTGTTCTGAGAAAAAGGGCAATATCGATCGCCTGTTGATCGGTGAGGGGTATGCCCCCCGCGAGCTGCGGGTTCAGTGTGGGGCTTTGCTGCACGTCGTGGCGATAGTGGTTGATGCACTGCGAAAGTGTGTTGAACCGGCCATCATGCATATAATTGGAAGAAATATAAACATTCCGCAGGGAGGGTGTCTTGAAGAGCAGCGAATCGGCTGATCTTCCCGTGATCCTCATCCTTCCATAGTCGTTCAGGAATTCATCCACGGGCAGGCCGATATTATGCAACGCATAGTCGGTGAACATGGGTTCCGGGTGGCAGGATGCACAATTGGCCTGGAACAGCTGGTATCCGTTCTGCTCCTGCCCGGAAAAGCTGGCGGTGCCTTTTTTTACCCGATCATATTTCGAGTTGGCAGATATAAAGCTGCCCGTAAACTGTGCTAATGCTTTTGTGACCAGGCGCGGGCTGATAAAATCGGTGCGGAATACTTCCCGGAACCGGCGCCGGTAATCCGGATCCACCTGCAACTTCGCGATGACATCGTTGAAATTTTCAGCCATTTCCAGTTGACCGGTAATGGGATGAGCTGCTTCGGTTTCGAGTGATTCGAATTCTCCGTCCCAATGGAAACTGGATTGCCACGCCAGGTTGAACAGGGCCGGAGCATTGCGCAATGTGTGGGAGCCGTTGTAGCCATGGCTTCTGTCGTGCTCATACGTACCAAACCCTGCGATCTGCTGGTGACAGGAAGCGCAGGGGAAATTGCCATCTTTGGACAGGCGGCCATCATAGAAAAGTTTTCGTCCGAGACTGATCCCTTCCTCTGAAAGGGGGTTATCCTGGAACCGGTAGGCGGGTGCCGGGAATCCCTCCGGTATCTCCTGGGTAAGAAAATTCAGGTGATTGGGATTGTCGCGCCGGCAGGAAATCAGCATGCGTGAGATACCTACTGATAGGGCGAGAATAATAGATATGGTGAGCAGGTGTTTGAACATATCAGAAATCACCGGGCCGGAATTTTTTTCTGCCGGATTTTACTTCACCCAGCTTTTTCTTAGAGTCGATCCTTCTCTCTTTAGCTGCTTTTGAAACCCGCGTAGCGATCCTGGCTTTTTTCTTTAATAACGCTTCATGAACGAGTTTATTGATCCGGGTGATGGCTTCATCTTTATTGGCAAGCTGTGTCCGGTGCGTTTGTGATTTCACCTGTAGCATACCTGCGCTGGTGATCTTTGCGGCCAGTTTTTCCCGGAGTAATGATTTCTGTTCATCTGTCAACAGAGCGGATGCTGCAATATCAAACGCGGCGAGTACAGCAGTTTCTACCTTGTTTACGTTTTGCCCCCCTTTTCCGCCGCTGCGGGTGGTCTGAAATTGTATTTCCCTGGTAAGATCGATCATTGCTCGCTGGTCTTTGCCTTGTCCATTACTGGCTTGTGATACATAAATTTGAGCTCAAAGTTATACTATGCGCGTGGTGATACAACGGGTGACAAATGCTTCGGTAGAAATTGAAGGGCGGATTCATTCATCGATTGGCAGCGGGCTTATGGTCCTGGTTGGCATTGAAGATGCGGACGGACCGGATGACATTGCCTGGTTATCGTCAAAGATCACGCAATTGCGGATCATGAATGATGCAAATGGCGTGATGAATGAATCGGTGAAGGACCAGGGCGGGGAGATCATGCTGGTCAGTCAGTTTACTCTGCATGCTGCTACGGCAAAGGGCAACAGGCCTTCTTATATCCGGGCGAGTAAGCCCGTCATAGCAATTCCTCTTTATGAGCAGATGATAAGCCGGCTGGAGGCAGACCTGGGAAAGCCGATAGCGACAGGTGTGTTTGGGGCCGACATGAAGATCAGCCTGGTAAATGACGGGCCGGTAACCATAGTGATTGATTCAAAAATGCGGAACTGATCAGGACTGGCGCGTGCCGATCTTTTCAGAGAATGATTTCCCGTCTTTCATCTGTATGCGAATGAAGAAATACCGGGCGTTTGCTGTGAGCCGGAAATTGTAGTTGGTGGCATTGATCTCTTTTTCTTCCACGATACGTTTCCCCTCTGCGGTCCAAACGAGTATACTTTTTATTGCGGTGGTGCTCCGGATAGTAACGTTGGTGCCCGAGGTGATAAGCTTATAGGGCTTTGCGGCGGTTTCAACTTTGACAGTTGCCTTACTGCCCTGGGTAAAGGATGGAAGGTATATGGCGAGGCACATCAGTGCGATCAAAATATGTTTCTGCATCATCAAAAATTTGATCATTTAATGGGTTGATGTTCTCTCGGGTGCGAATGGGAAAGGGTGTCTATAACGGCAAGAATCATGCTATATTGCAACGACTTTTTAAATGTTTTGTTATGACTTTGGATGAATTGCAAAACCAGGTGGATGAATGGATAAAAACGAATGGAGTGAGGTATTTCAATGAGCTGACGAATATGGCGATCCTGACCGAGGAGGTTGGTGAGCTGGCCCGCCTCGTCGCCCGTAAGTACGGGGAGCAATCCTTCAAGGAGTCAGACAAGAACCGTGAATTGGGAGATG
This sequence comes from Bacteroidota bacterium, assembly GCA_023430465.1. Lineage (GTDB taxonomy): Bacteria > Bacteroidota > Bacteroidia > Chitinophagales > Chitinophagaceae > JAEZAM01. The sequence continues at coordinate 17,124 of JAEZAM010000049.1, forward strand.
AGATGGCAGATGTGCTATGGGTGTTGCTGTGTATGGCCAACCAGACGGGTGTGAATCTCAGCGAAGCCTTTAGGGCAAATATGGAAAAGAAGAGCAGTCGTGATGTGGAAAGGCATAAAGCCAATGAAAAATTAACCGGCCACTAAGCAGTGGCATCATTTTGTTATGGTGAAATGGATGACCAAAGGCTGGAAAATACTGAAATGTTCCTTCAAGGAATTTTTTGAAGACCGTATACTTAAGCTCAGCGCAGCGCTGGCGTATTATACAATTTTTTCGTTGCCGGGCCTGCTGATCATTATTATCTGGATCAGCGATATTTTTTATAAACAGGATGCTGTAGAGGGTACACTGTATGACCAGATAGGCGGATTTGTAGGCAGCGAGGCGGCCTTGCAGATACAGGAGACCATACGGAATGCCACGCAGTCGTCGGAAAGCGGGTTTGCCACGATCGTTGGCCTCGCCACGTTGATCATTGGCGCCACCAGTATATTTGGCGAGGTGCAGGACTCAATCAACCTGATCTGGAAGCTAAAAGCAAAGCCGAAGAAGGGGATGGGTTGGGTGAAACTGATCACCAACAGGCTGCTCTCTTTTTCCATCATCATCACACTTGGGTTTTTACTGCTGGTGTCACTGATAATAAATGGTATCATGGATTTGCTGATCGATCGGCTGACGCAGAAGTTCCCGGAGACACAGGTGATACTGGCTTATGCAGCCAATATGGTGCTGACCTTTCTGATCACCTCTTTCTTATTTGGTTTAATATTCAAAGTGCTTCCCGATGCGCGGATAAGATGGCGGCATGTGAGGGCAGGTGCTTTTACAACGGCATTGCTGTTCATGGCCGGTAAATTCCTGATCGGATTGTATCTCGGTCAAAGCAAGATGTCATCAGCATACGGGGCAGCGGGATCGATCATCGTAATCCTTTTGTGGGTGTATTATTCTTCCATCATACTTTATTTTGGAGCGGTCTTTACGCGGCAATATGCCATTCATAACGGGTCGCATATTTATCCGAATAATTATGCTGTGTGGATCGAGCAGGTGGAGGTGCAGACGCATGATTCGCTTCAGGAACATCCGGTAACCACGAAGACGATAGAGGTACCGGAAGGTGAGAAGCCCCCGGAATTGCCGTCAAATTGATGTTTCCCCGACTTAAAATGCATGGTTAAGCTTATTTTTGCGGCCCTGCAGGCTGAGCTGTGCCCGGCTTGCGAGAATAAATTTTTTATATGGCAAACGATGTAAATAAGTTCCAGGCGATCATTTCCCACTGCAAAGAATATGGCTTCATATTTCCGAGCAGTGAGATATATGATGGACTGCAGGCAGTATATGATTATGGCCAGATGGGTAGTGAGTTGAAGAAAAATATCCGCGATTACTGGTGGAAGAGCATGACGCAGATGCATGAGAATATCGTGGGTATTGACGCCGCGATCTTCATGCACCCCACCACGTGGAAAGCATCGGGTCACGTAGACAACTTCAATGATCCGATGATCGACAACAAGGACAGCAAGAAGCGCTATCGTGTTGACCATCTGATCGAAGCGCACGCCGAAGAAATGAAGACAGCGGGCCGTGATGACGAAGCGGCGGGGCTGCTGGACGAGATGGAACAATTGCTGGGAAAAGATGATTTTGAGGGGTTGAAGGAGCTGATCGTTCGTCATAATATAAAGTGCGGTATCAGCGGTACGGCAAACTGGACGGACATCCGGCAATTCAACCTGATGTTCTCCACTGAATTCGGTTCCGTAGCTGCAGCAGAGGGAGAGGACAACACCGTCTACCTGCGTCCGGAGACGGCACAGGGTATTTTTGTAAACTTTCTGAACGTGCAAAAGACCGGGCGGATGAAGATACCGTTTGGTATAGCGCAGATCGGGAAAGCGTTCCGGAATGAGATCGTGGCGCGGCAGTTTATTTTCCGTATGCGCGAATTTGAGCAGATGGAGATGCAGTTCTTCGTACGTCCCGGCACAGAAGGGGAGTGGTACAGGTATTGGAAGGAAGAGCGGTTGAAGTGGCATTTAAGCCTGGGCATTGATGGAGCGGATTACCGGTATCATGACCATGTTAAGCTGGCGCACTATGCAAAAGAGGCCTGCGATATCGAGTATAATTTCCCGATCGGCTTCAAGGAAGTGGAAGGTATTCACTCCCGGGGAAATTTCGACCTGACGCAGCACCAGGAGTATAGCAGGAAGAAGCAGCAATATTTTGACAACGATATTGATCCGGCAACCGGAAAGCCGTATGGTAATTATATCCCCAATGTGGTGGAGACATCGATTGGTCTGGACCGGATGTTTTTGCTGGTGATGAGCAGTGCGTACCGGGAGGAAGACCTGGGTACGCCGGAAAAGCCGGATAGCCGGGTGGTGCTGAAATTCCCGCCTGTTCTCGCGCCGATTAAGCTGGCGATTTTCCCGCTGACAAAGAAGGATGGCCTGCCTGAACTGGCGAAGGGGATCATGGATGACTGCAAGGCGACGTTCCGTTGTTTTTATGAGGAGAAGGATACGATAGGGAAGCGTTACAGGAGGATGGACGCGCTGGGGACGCCGTTTTGTATCACGGTGGATCACCAGACGAAGGAAGATGGTACGGTAACGGTGCGGCACCGCGATAGCATGGAGCAGGAGCGTATTCCTGTTTCCGCGATAAAAGAGCTGGTTCAGCGGAGTTTGGGTAATTAGCTTGTTTTTTCCCGGCATTAACGAATGCGGGGGCTTCCCGAGCAAGAGTTGTCAACCTTTTAAAGGTTGACAACTTTCGAAAATGCGGGGTTTAGACGGTTTCAGAACGAGCCCGACACGCCCCGCTCTCCACATTTCCACCAGGAAAACTCATCGCCCCATTTTACCTTTCCGCATTTTTTCATCTTCAGCGTCAACAAAGGACCAGGGCTTAAACGAAAAAAAATCAGCAGCTGGGATCGGCGATACAGCATCCAGCTATCTAGCACCCTTCGACAAGCTCAGGGCAAGCAGGGCTGGTCCAGCGAACCAGCATCCTACCTCCGGTTCTCTCCGGCAGGCAGGCCCACATCCGGCACCCCGCTCACCCATACAACTCCTGATGAATTGATTTCTTGTCGTACCCCAATGCCAGGATCCGCTGTTTCGCCTCGTCAATCATATTCTTCCAGCCACATAAAAAGAAGCTGGCCGCCTGTCGGCCGCTGCAGCATTCCTCATAAATAGGATGCACATAACCCAGTCGCCCTTCCCATTCCTCGCGGGAAAGCGTCGGCACATAATGGAACGCCGGAAGATCCTGCTCCAGTTGTCGCAGCTCCTCATAATACAGCAGATCTTTTTTTGTACGGCAACCAAACAAGATATAAATATCCTTATGCGGAATATTATGTCGCATGATATGCTGTACCATACTGCGGAAAGGCGCAATACCCGTACCCGTGCAGATAAGAAATAAATCATGTGAAAGGTGCTCGTCGTTCAGCACAAATACTCCCTGTGGCCCACGAAACGTCAGCTCTGAACCCACCGATACATTTTTGAATAGCCACGGCGTGCCTACCCCATCCTCTAGTAACACAATCAGCAACTCAAATACATTCGTCCCGTCCGGCCAACTGGCTATCGAATAACTGCGCCAGCGCTTATTCGGTTTTTCATGTATCGGCAGGTCGAGTGTTACAAATTGCCCCGGGATAAAATCAAAAACCGGCATGTCTGTCACCTCGATGAAGAAGCGGCGCGTATTATAGGTTTCATCCTCGATGCGGATCACCTTGCCGGTGCGCCAGGGTTGTAAGGCCATGCAATCAGTTTTAGATTAGAATTTACGATCACCCCCCAATTTACATTAATAATCGGTTGGATATGACCAACTCACCCGGCCTGTTTGGCATAGTAGTTGGATTTTTATGATAAGATCACAAGTCCATTCACTTAAATCCATTGACATGAAAAAGATATATGCCTCTTTCGCCGGAATAGCTGCCACTGCAGCCATCATTCTTAGTTTCAATGTTGCGCCGCAATCTGCCATTACGGGTAAGATCACGCCCGCTGATGCGGCAGAAGCTGTATGGGCCATCGGTGCCACGGATTCTGTGAAATCAGGTATCAGCGCCGGAGCCTTCTCCATGCAGGTTAAGCCTGGTACGTATAAACTGGTGGTCGATGCAAAAGCCCCTCGCAAAGATGTGCTGCTCGAAAACATCGAGGTTAAAGGTCAGCCCGTTGATGTCGGTGAAATTGTGGTACAATAAATAATCCCGGCTTTTAAAGCTTCTACATATCAGGCGAAACCACCAGGTTTCGCCTGTTTATTTCAACAAAGCCCGCGGCATTTTGTTTTTTACTATGACGGTTCATCGCCAGGTTCAGTATTTTTGCAGAGAGGAATTATGAGTCACGAATTGTTGCAGCAGTACCAGCAGACCCCCCGCCTTTTTCAATTGGCGGACAAGCTCTCCTATGCCCGTCCTGAACGAATTTACCTGAAAGGCCTCCGCGGCAGTGCCGCCGAGTTCGTTACAGCCGCCACATTTCTTCATTCCTCCTGTGCGCAACTCAACCACCTGATCATTCTCAACGATGCCGAGGAAGCAGCCTATTATCACAATACGCTGGAAAATCTCACCGGTGCACTGGATATTTTTTATTTCCCCTCCTCTTTCAAGAGCCGTAAAAATTTCAAGCTGCTCAACTCGTCTCATGTCATGCTTCGCACCGAAGCCCTGACAAAGCTTGCCGGTGGAGGAAATCGAAAAGTACTCGTGACCTATCCCGAAGCAATATTCGAAAAAGTGGTACTGCCCTCAGCCCTTTCTTCCAATATCATCCAGATAAAAGTGGGAGATGTCCTGGCCGTGGACAAACTTCTCCTTCAACTCGCGGATTACGGATTTGAGCGGACCGACTTCGTCTATGAACCCGGGCAATTTGCCATTCGCGGCGGTATCCTCGACATATATTCTTTTGGTAACGAAAAGCCGTATCGCGTTGAACTGTTCGGTAATGATGTGGACTCCATCCGCATCGTGGATCCGGAAACTCAGTTGAGCGAACGGAAACTACTGCAGGTTACCATCATTCCCAATGTGGATACGCAGTTTGAAAACGATGAGCGTGTGTCCCTGCTTGAATTCCTGCCGGAAAACACTGTTACCTGGATCCAGGATTATGAAATTGCGGTAGAGCGTATCGGGGAAAATGAAGATGACCTTTCTTCCTTCCTGCGATTGCTGGAGGAGTGGAAGCCCGGCTCAGGTTCAAAGCAGGAAGAAGATGATAAGCTTGTCCGGAAAAACATCAGCCCCGATGAATTCATCAGCAGCGATATTTTTTCCCGGCAATTATTCAACAGGCATGTGGTTGCATTCGGCCCTTCGGATACATTACCTGACGCAGGGGCATCTACGGAGATAGAGTTTCTTACCAAGGAGCAACCCGCCTTCAACCGGCAGTTTGATATGCTGATCCGCGACTTGAAAAGTTGGGAGGCAAAGAAATACCAGCTATACATTTTTGCGGAAAACCCGCGGCAGCTTGAACGCCTGCAAACCATTTTCGATGATCTGAAGGCTGAGATCGTTTTCAACCCGGTCAGCACATCCATCCATGAAGGATTCATCGATGAAGACCTGAAAGTCGTTTGTTATACTGACCATCAGGTGTTTCAACGATACCATAAATACAGGGTAAAGCAGGCATACAATAAAAATAAAGCACTCACCCTGCGGACCCTCCGGGAGTTGCAACCCGGAGATTATGTAACCCATATCGATCATGGGGTCGGTGTGTACAGTGGGCTTCAGAAGCTGGAGGCCAATGGTCGTTTGCAGGAAGCAGTACGCATCATCTATAAGGACAGCGACATACTTTACGTAAACATCAACTCCCTGCATAAGATCGCCAAGTATACAGGGAAAGATGGCAGCGTGCCCAAGGTCAACAAACTTGGAAGCGATGTCTGGAATAAATTGAAGGATAAGACCAAGGCCAAGGTAAAGGAGATCGCCTTTGACCTTATACGTCTCTATGCCAAACGTAAGGCACAGCAAGGGTTTGCTCATACTCCTGATAATTACATGCAGACCGAGCTGGAAGCCTCCTTCATCTATGAGGATACTCCTGATCAAAGCAAGGCGACAGCGGATGTGAAGAAAGACATGGAGTCTCCATCGCCCATGGACAGGCTGGTATGCGGTGATGTTGGTTTTGGAAAAACGGAGATCGCTGTGCGCGCAGCTTTCAAAACCTGTGTGGATGGTAAGCAAGCCGCCGTACTGGTCCCTACCACTATCCTCGCCTTTCAACACTATAAGACTTTCAAGGACCGACTGAAAGACTTTCCCGTTACCGTTGATTATATCAACCGCTTCAAGTCGGCCAAAGAAAAAAAAGAAACCCTCAAGCGATTGGAAGAGGGTAAGATCGATATCCTTGTTGGTACGCATGGTATCCTGGGAAAAGAGGTCAAGTTTAAAGACCTTGGATTACTGATCGTAGATGAAGAACAAAAATTTGGCGTAGCCCACAAGGAAAAAATTAAAACGCTTCGTACAACAGTCGATTGCCTTACGCTGACTGCCACACCAATCCCGCGGACCTTGCAATTTTCGCTCATGGGTGCGCGGGATCTGAGCATCATGAACACTCCTCCTCCTAATCGTCAGCCAATCCAGACAGAGGTGCAGGTGTACAACGAGGACTTTATTCGCGAGGCTATCTATTTTGAAACAGAGCGCGGTGGCCAGGTGTTTTTTATTTACAACCGGATTGCCGGCCTTGCTGAAATGGCCAGTATCATCCAGGGCCTTTGCCCGGACCTGAGTATTGGCTATGCTCACGGGCAAATGGAAGGGCATGAACTCGAAGAACGGATACTTGATTTCATTGACCGCAAATATGATGTCCTTGTTTGTACCAATATCGTTGAAAGCGGGGTGGATATTCCCAACGTCAACACGATCATCGTCAACAATGCACACCAGTTTGGGCTGAGCGATCTCCATCAGCTTCGCGGTCGTGTGGGCCGTAGCAACAGGAAAGCATTCTGTTACCTCCTTGCTCCGCCGATGAGCACCCTGCCAACTGATTCCCGCAAACGGCTGCAAACCCTGGAACAGCATAGCGAATTAGGAAGCGGGTTCCAGATCGCGATGCGGGATCTGGATATCCGTGGCGCCGGCAACCTGCTCGGTGGCGAACAAAGTGGTTTCATGGCCGAGATCGGATTCGAGATGTACCAGAAGATACTGGACGAGTCCATCCGTGAATTGAAACGAACGGAATTCAAAGAACTCTTCCGGGAAGAAATTGCCAAACAGGATGATTTTGTGCAGGATTGCACGATCGATACGGATCTCGAGATACTCATACCTGACAGCTACGTGGAAAGCATTACAGAAAGACTTTCACTGTATCAGCGACTCGATAATTGTGAGACCGAGGAGGACCTGGTGGATATGCGCGAAGAGATGACCGATCGTTTTGGAGCACTGCCGGGGCAGGTGGAGGATCTTTTCATCACCGTTAGATGCAGGAAGTTGGCTGTCGCATTAGGTTTTGAAAAAATGTCCCTCAAGGATTCGGTGTTACGCTGCCATTTTATCAATCGTCCTGATTCACCTTATTTCGAATCAGAACTGTTCAATAAAATTCTCCAGTACCTGCAAACAGGTACGAATAAAGCCAGGCTGAAGCAGGTAGGGAAGTTGTTCCTGCTGATCGTTGATCCGGTAAAGTCGATGACCGAAATGCATAGCTTTTTACAAAGGATGCATGCAGAGGTAGTGGGGTGAGAAAAAGTCAAAATTCAAAAGTCAAAATTCAAAAGTCAAAACTCATAAGGTAAGGACATACTTTACCTCCACCTGAACCCTAGCCTGAACCTCCGCACTCCACACTCCGCACTCCGCACTCCACACCCTCCCATTGTCTTTTCCGGCTTTTTAGTATATTTTTATTCCCCTCAACAGCCCCCATGAGAATTCATCCAAATCCACTGATAACCTGCGTGTTAGTCATTTCTTCGTTTTTCGTGAATGCGCAGCAGCCATCCCGCTTTACCATTGGCGGGCGTACACCTGCTCCACCAACAGCCATCAGCCGTGAACCATTAACAAAAATGGACCGCGAACTGCCACGTTTCCATGGCAAAGCCCGGGTCATCCTACAGTTTACAGCCTTGCCAACTGAAGCCGAAAAGCAGGGTTTGCTTGCCCGCGGAGTAATACTACAGGAATACATTCCTGATAATGCCTATGCCGCCCTGATTGCTGCACCTCTGAACCCTGAAATGTTTCGCGCTGCGCGGGTGGGTGGTATCACAACATTCGATGCCTCAGACAAAATCCAGCCCCTGTTGAGGAACGGCCGCCTTCCTTCCTGGGCTGTTACGGTGGAAGGGAAAGTTGATTTGTGGGTGAGCTTTCCTGCAGGGTTTTCCTTAACGGACGTGACTGCAGAACTCAGCAGCCGGCAGTTTGAGATCACCTCTACATTATTCAGTAATTATGGCATACTGGCCGTTCGCGCTGAACAACACCGGCTGACTGAACTGGCTTCCTATCCTTTCATATCCTACGTGCAGGCAGCGCCGAAAAAAGATGAGCCGTTGAATGATCATAGCATTGGAAATACAAAAGCAAATGTGCTGCAATTACCCGGGGGACGAAATCTTCAGGGTGACGGCGTTGTGATCGGGATAGGTGATGATTCAAACCCGATGCGACACGTGGACCTTGAGGGCCGTGTGATAAACCATTCTGCCCAGACGGGCAATTCGCATGGTCTTCACGTAAGTGGTACCGCGGCCGGGGCAGGCAATGTACGCGAACTGGCCCGGGGCTTCGCGCCGCATGCGAAGATCATTGCACAAAGCTATTCGAATATACTCGGTTACGCACCACAATATGTACAGGACCATGGAATGGTGATCACCAACAATTCTTACGGTAACGTCGTAAATGATTGCGCCACCTTCGGTATCTATGATCTCTACTCGAGGGTAATGGATCAGCAGGCTTTCCAGTTACCACACCTGCAGCATGTATTTGCTTCGGGTAACAGCGGAAGCTATAACTGCTATAATTATACTGCTGGTTTCAGTAACGTACTCGGTGCGTATCAGACAGCCAAGAACACCATCGTTGTCGGGAATGGGAATGCTGTTTACAATCATAACTCAAACTCAAGTAAAGGACCAGTGAGGGATGGTCGTGTAAAACCGGAGATCACTGCGCAGGGCACTTCGGTTTATTCGCTCAATCCAGTAAATGGCTATGCCTACAATACGGGCACCAGCATGTCGTCACCGGCAGTAGCAGGCGGACTTGCATTGCTTTACCAGCGCTATCGGCAACTCCATGGTGGTGCAGATCCTGAAAACGGGTTGATGAAGGCGCTACTGGTCAATGGTGCAGATGATAAAGGCAATCCGGGCGTAGATTATCGGTTTGGATTTGGATGGATGAATCTGCTCCGCTCGGTAAAGATGCTGGAAAACGGGAACTATTTCACCGGATCTGTAAATGCAGCCGCGACAAATACGCACTCCATCACGATTCCTGCCGGTTCAACTATCGCCCTGTTGAAAGTGATGCTGTACTGGAATGATTCTGCTGCAGCGCCTTATTCATCAAGAGCACTGGTGAATGATCTTGATCTTGAAGTGGTTTCTCCTTCCGCAACCATATACTATCCCCAGATTCTCGACACAATTCCCGCGAATGTCAATAATCCAGCAACCACGGGACCTGATCACTGGAACAATATTGAACAGGTAGTTATAACCAACCCGGGCACGGGGACGTTCACCTTTAATGTTAAAGGAACAACGATCCCTCTCGCTCCACAGCATGGATACTACCTGGTGTTCGATACACTTGCTGCCGGTGTGACGCTTACCTATCCGGCAGGTGGTGAGCGTATGGTGACGGGAGAGCAGGTTTATGTGACCTGGGATGCTTATGGCAATCCCGCCAATGATTTCACCATTGAACAATCCGTCAACGGCGGACCTTTTGCACCCGTTGTCGCCACTGTTGCTGCATCGGCGCGGCAGGTTAGCTGGGCGCCCACGATGCCTTTTGCTGAAAATGTCAGGCTGAAAATCATTCATAACGGAACGGGAAATGAATCCATCAGCAATCCGTTCACCGTATTGGGTGTACCCGCGAACTTCACCGCCACTGTGTCCTGTCCCGGCTATATCACCACCTCATGGAATGCTGTATTGGGCGCCACTGACTATGAGATTTTTATCTTACGCAATAATGAAATGTTGCCGGTTGCAACAACAACTGCCACCACGTATACCATCAGCGGATTATCACCAGACAGTACCTATTGGGTTTCTGTTCGCGCAAGGATCAATGGCCAACCCAGCCGCCGGGTAGATGCGCTGGGCCGTCAGCCAAATACCGGAACATGTACCGGTACGGTATCGGATAATGATCTTCGACTGGAAACGATCCTGGCGCCACGCTCAGGCCGCCGGTTTACCTCAACGGAATTGACCGCCACAACACCGGTCACTATCCGGATCCGTAATCTAGATGATGTCACCGCCACGGGCAACATCGATGTATCATATCAGTTAGACAACGGCGCGTTTATTCATGAAACCATCGTTTCACCAGCCATTGCTGCGGGTGGAACTTTTGACTACACCTTTGCAACAACGATCGATCTCAGTGCGACGGGCACTTACAACCTCCGGGCTGCGATCGACTATCCCGGTGATGCAGTGGCTGTGAACGATAGTCTTGCTGCGGTAGTGCGCCAGTTGGATAATCCGTTCATAGATCTTGCAGCAGCGCCATTTCTTGATGACCTCGAAGCTGCACCCAAAGCTGAACAGAAAGGCAGAGTAGTAGGTCTTGCCGGACTTGACAGATATGATTTCATAGCCTCGACCATATACGGACGCGTGAGAACATTTCTTACATCAGGAAACGCCCGCTCCGGTAACCGTGCACTAACGCTGGATACAGATCGCTTCCATGCGCCGGGTAACATTGATTCACTTACCGGTACGTTTAATGTTGCGGGTTTTGATGTGCTTACGGATGATATCCGCCTGGACTTTCAATACAAGCATCATGGCCAGACCCCTAATGCAGCCAACAATACATGGATACGGGGAAATGACCAGCAGCCCTGGGTACCCGTGTTTGATCTGTATGCAAACCAGGAGGCACCAGGTGTTTTCAAAAGAAGCAGCAGTATCGAAGTGAGTGATCTGCTCGATGCCAACGGACAGGTGTTTACATCCAGTTTCCAGGTGCGTTGGGGACAATGGGGAAATATGCTAGCAGCCGATTATGAAAGCGGTGCCGGTTATACGCTGGATGATATACGTCTTTATCGCGTCATCGATGATATCCAGATGATCCGGATCGATACGCCGATCGTTTCGAGTTGCGGACTGGGCAACGCAGAGCAGGTAAAGGTTACGGTTCGCAACAGCGCCAACCATACTATCAATTCCATCCCGGTGTCAATGCAGGCTGATGGCGGTACCATTCATACTGAAACAATACCATCGATCGGGCCGAACAGTACTGTCCAGTATACCTTCACGGCAACAGTTGATCTGTCATCATTTGGTGATCATACGGTTCGTACCTGGGTTGATCTTGCCACGGATACTTACCGGGATAATGACACTGCTGTTGTAGAGCTTCATAATTCACCCATCATCAGCACTTTCCCTTACCTGCAGGATTTCGAAGCGGGAGATGGCAACTGGTATACAAGAGGGAAGAATAGTTCATGGGCGCTCGGTACCCCTTCTGCACCGCGTATCCGACGTGCAGCGAGTGGCGTCAAGGCATGGAAGACAGGACTGGCGGGCAACTATAACGATGCCGAGTTCTCTTACTTGTATTCGCCCTGCTTTGATATTACCGGCATGACAAATCCTACCCTGAGCCTCAGCCTCGCGCTTGATCTGGAAGACTGCGGCGCCGGCGGTGCATGCGATGTTGGCTATATAGAATACTCCGCCGACGGGGTTAACTGGACGCGACTGGGCAATACCGGTTCCGGTACAAACTGGTACAACCGCAACTATCCTGGCAACCCGGCCTGGAGCATTGAAAATTATACACGCTGGCATGTGGCAACTACAGCCTTGCCCACCGGCATGAGCCGGCTGAGATTGCGTGTTGTCCTTTCCAGTGATCCGTATGTCAACCGCGAAGGAATTGCCATCGATGACGTTCATATTTATGACAACGTGAACGGCATCTATACAGGCCCGCCACTTACCAGCGCACCAGTGGTGCAAATACCAACCGGTACAGGTTGGACGGATTTTACATCAGGTGGTAAACTGATCGCTTCCATCAACGCAAACGGACAGGCACCGGGTCCCGTCGAGGCAATGGCTTATATACATTCCGGCTCTGTGAGAAGCTACCAGGGCCAGTATTATCATAACAGAAACATCACATTAAAGCCAGCCGTGAATATCCTGTCGGACAGTGTAACCGTAAGAATGTATTTCACTGATGCGGAAACCGAAGCGCTGATCAATGCCACTGGTTGTGCGGGCTGCACTAAGCCGGCAAGTGCATATGATCTTGGGGTATCGAAATACAGCGACGCGAATGATGCCATGGAAAATGGTTCATTATCGGATGATCTTTCCGGGTCCTGGAATTTTATCACTTCTGCAAATGCGCGAAAAGTACCATTTGACAATGGCTACTATGTGGAATTCAAGGTGATTGATTTCTCAGAGTTCTGGCTCAACAACGGTGGTGTAAACAACAATCAGCCGCTTCCTGTGACACTACTGTCATTCAATGCACGAAAGCAGGGCGAAAAAAATGTGGTTGTGGAATGGAAGACGGAAGCCGAGCGGGATCTGGACAGCTATGTAGTTGAGGTGGCAAAAGGAAATCAGCAATTGCAGGCGAATAATTTTACCACGATAGGGCAGGTGACTGCTGCAGGAAGCACGTTCTATTCGTTCACCGATGAAGAAGACAATAAATCAGGTGTACGATATTACCGCTTACGCATGGTAGACCGGGATGGATCGTTTACCTGGTCCCCGGTGCGCCCGGTGGTGTTCCGCAATGAGATCAAATGGCAGGTGTATCCAAACCCAACCGATGGCAGGTTCAGCGTTATTTACCAGGTTGCTTCGGGTGAGATAGTCGACATGGTTGTTCGTGATGTAACCGGCAGACAGGTGGCTGCGATCCGCAGGAAGGCGACGGGTTTTGTGGAGAAAGCCGATATCGATCTGGGCGAGGCCATCCATGCTGCGGGTTTATATCTTGTGGAAGTTTCAGCAGGAGATCGCAAGGAGTTATTCCGGGTGCTAAAGCGGTAACTTTTCTTCGTAAAATAACGTGTACAGGCCTCCAAACGGAGGCCTGTACTGCTTTTGGTAAGATTATTGTTTATGGATGGAACCAGAACCATCCAATGCTATGAGAAAACCCATCCGCCTGCTTATTCTTCTGCTCTTCCTTTGCAGGTATGCCCAAGCCCAGCATTGCGATGTTCCCGATACACTTTTCACCAACGATACGATAGTCGTCTGCTCAGGTACCACTTACCAACTGGATGCACCTGTCGTCGCAGGTGCCAGCTATGCCTGGTCAACAATGGAAACCAGTTCATCGATTACCATACCTGTCAGCGGAATGTATTGGGTGACAGTAACGGCTGGCGCCTGCAGCCGGGTTGATACAGTAACTGTCCTGTTTAATTCCTTCCTGCTGTCACCGCTGGTGCCTGATCTTAAACTTTGCAAAGGCCGCCCTGCTACCCCCTTCACCGGGGTTGGCCAACAGATACAATGGTATACCGACCCACTTGGTGGTACGGGCACTTCCGGTTTCCCGGTTCCTTCTACATCCGATACAGGTACTACCATCTATTGGTTCACCCAAACCATGCAGGGATGTGAAAGTCCAAGGGTACCGGTTACGGTAAAAGTGATCGATAAGCCATACTTCGATCTTGGTGAGGCATTCATCATCCCCTGTGGTAGTTCGATCACCCTGCAGGTGGTTCCCGACGGTGAATCGGACTACACCTGGAGCAATGGCAGTCATGCGATATCTATGGAGGTTCGTCAGCGGGGCACTTACCAGCTTTATGCGGAGAATATGTGTGGTGATTTCCGCGATACCACACGGGCCGTGGAATGCCAGGATAACTGCGTTCAGTTTCCAACAGCCTTCACTCCCAATGGTGATGGAAAAAACGACGGCTATGGTGCGTCCTATTTTTGCCCGGTGAATAAGTTCAGACTGGTGATCTATAACAGGAATGGGGAGATGGTATTTCAAACCACGGACCCATCTGCCAGGTGGAACGGTGTATTCCGTTCCAAATTACAACCCGCCGGTGTGTATGTATTCATGGCTGAGTTCGATGATTTTATCCTGAAAAAGCCGTTTACGCAGAAAGGAACTTTCGTATTGATCCGGTAATAAAAAAGCCAGGACTATGTCCTGGCTGCTCAGTTTTACCTGAATATGTTTACCATCCCTGTTTAGCTATACCTGCTTTGATGGCAGCCAGTGCTTTTTCTTCTCCAAGGAGTGTAGTCAGCTTGTTTCCTTTACCATCATTTCCCTGTGCCATATATGCTCCTTTAGCTGTCTTTGTGATGACCGCATCTTTAATGGGAACACCTTTTTCTTTGGTTTTTACATTGTAAGCTGTAAGAGTTACGTCTGCCATGATGATAGATTTTTGAATTAGTAATATCTGAAATTAAGCAATTCGGCGGGTTCCGGCGGATATTCTTGGCTGCTGGCCCGGCATTGCGGCCGATTTTGCGGATAAATGGCTGAAAACCAAATTTCACCCAAAACCGGGTATACAGGCCTGAAAAAGAAAAATCCCTGCCAAAGACAGGGATTCCCGTTATTTTTTTAAAATATTCCGATCAGATATCCAGCTTTGCATACTTCGCATGGGTCTCGATGAATTCCCTGCGGGGGGCTACTTCGTCACCCATCAGCATGCTGAAGATACGGTCAGCTTCGGCAGCACTTTCGATGGTGACCTGCTTCAAGGTCCTTGTATCGGGGTTCATGGTGGTCTCCCACAACTGGTCAGCGTTCATTTCACCCAGACCTTTATATCGCTGGATGGTTACTGACTCTTCTTTACCACCACCCAGTTTTTCCACCAGGTTCTTCCGTTGGGTTTCGTTATATGCATAAGCCTGCTCTTTTCCCTTCTTGATCAGGTAAAGCGGGGGCTGTGCGATGTATACGTATCCCTGGCGAACCAGTTCGGTCATATAGCGGTAGATGAAGGTCAGGATCAGTGTGGCGATGTGAGATCCATCTACGTCGGCATCGGTCATGATGATCAGTTTGTGATACCGGAGTTTAGCCAGGTTCAGTGCCTTTGGATCTTCCGGTGTGCCTACTGTGACGCCCAATGCGGTGTACATGTTGCGGATCTCCTCGTTCTCGTAGATCTTGTGCTCCATGGCTTTTTCTACGTTGAGGATCTTACCGCGGAGAGGCAGGATGGCCTGGTAGGTCCTGTTACGGCCCTGTTTGGCCGTACCGCCCGCTGAGTCACCCTCGACGAGATAGAGTTCGCATTTATTTGGATCACGATCGGAACAGTCGGCTAGTTTACCGGGTAGTCCGCCACCGGTCAGCACGGATTTGCGCTGCACCATTTCCCTTGCTTTGCGGGCGGCCGCACGTGCCTGCGCAGCGATGATCACTTTGGCAACGATGTTCTTGGCTTCTTTGGGATTTTCTTCAAGATAGGCCTCGAGCACACGGGATACGGTTGTGTCCACGACCCCCATGACTTCGTTATTTCCAAGCTTTGTTTTGGTTTGCCCTTCAAATTGTGGTTCAGGTACTTTCACGGATATGATCGCGCTGAGTCCTTCGCGGAAGTCATCTCCCTCGATTTCTACTTTGGCTTTTTCAAATAAACCGTTTTTGTCACCATAGCTTTTGAAGACGCGGGTCAGTGCGCGACGGAAGCCCGACACGTGAGTTCCGCCCTCGATCGTGTTGATATTATTGACGTAGGAGTAGATGTGTTCACTATAGCTGTCATTATAGCTGAGCGCAACTTCCACCATCACATTGGTGTTGTCATCGCGGCCTTCTACGGAAATAACTTTTGGGATCAGTGCATTGCGGCCGGCGCTGGTATCGAGCATTTCGACAAACTCCACAATACCGCCTTCGCTGTAAAAGCTTTTGGAATAAGTGGTGCCGTCTTCTTCTTTTTCACGCAGATCGTTGAGCGTAATGCGCACACCGCGATTCAGGAAGGAAAGTTCCCGAAGACGTCCTTCCAGGATATCCTTGTTGTAGATCGTGGTGATGAAGATGCTGCCATCAGGCCAGAAATGAACCCGTGTGCCGGTTGTGGTGCTTGTGCCGATCTCACGGACCGCATACTGGGGTACTCCGATGTGATACTCCTGCTCAAACTTTTTGCCTTCACGGTTAACGGTAACCAGCAGGCGCGTACTCAGCGCATTCACGCAGCTTACACCCACCCCATGCAGACCACCGGATACCTTGTAGGAGCCTTTATCGAATTTACCACCCGCATGCAGGACGGTCATGACGACTTCAAGTGCAGAGCGTTTTTCCTTGGTGTGCATGGCAGTGGGGATACCACGGCCATCATCTTCCACGGAAACGCTGTTGTCTTCATGTATGGTTACAATGATGTTCTTACAATAGCCGGCAAGTGCTTCATCGATGGAGTTGTCTACCACTTCATACACGAGGTGGTGAAGTCCTTTTACACCGATGTCCCCGATGTACATGGCCGGACGTTTCCGAACGGCTTCCAAACCTTCTAAAACCTGAATGCTATCTGCTCCATATCCGCCTCCTGCGAGGGTCATTTCTGCGGTAGTATCTGTGCTCATAAATGCTGTAAAATGCCGTAGTTATGTATTAAAAATACAGGACTGGCAAATTTACGAAAATACAGGGTGGTAAAGGGTTTTTGAGCGATGATTTTTACACAATTTTAGCCCATGTTTTCACTTGGAAAGGCAACTCAACGCTTGACTATCTGGGCAACCAGATCCGCTTCTGTGGCCACCTTGTTTCCGACGTAGACGGTTCCTTTCATTTCACAGATTCCCCGGCGGATTGGAGCGGCCAGTTCCATTTTCAGGAGCATGGTATCCCCCGGGCGAACCATTTGCTTGAACTTGCAGTTATCGATCTTGAGGAAATAAGTATCATACTGACCGTCGCCGCTAAGATTGATCGCCAGGATACCGCCGCATTGCGCCAGCGCTTCAATCTGGAGTACGCCGGGCATTACAGGGTTGCCGGGGAAATGCCCCTGGAAAAACCATTCATTGAATGTCACGTTTTTCACCCCGATGATTTGTGTATCGCTCAGTTCGATGATCTTATCCACCAGCAGGAATGGGAAGCGATGTGGTAATTTTTTTTCAATATAGCTGAGATCATAAATGGGCGGCAGGGTAGGATCGTATGTTGGTACCCCCTTAATGCGTTTATTTTTCAGGATATATTGCTTGATCTTGCGCGCAAATTCCACGTTGGAACTATGGCCGGGCCGGTTGGCGATGATCCGTCCTTTGATCGGGTAGCCGATCAGCGCCAGGTCTCCAACCACGTCCAGCAATTTATGTCGGGCAGGTTCATTGGGGAATCGGAGTTCAAGATTATTGAGATAGCCTTCGCTTTTTACTTCGATGTTGTCTTTCTTGAAGATTTTCTTCAGCCGCTCCATTTCTTTACCATCCACCGGCTTGTCAACGATCACGATCGCATTGTTCACATCTCCGCCCTTGATCAGGTTGTGATCGAGGAGCATTTCCAGTTCATGCAGGAAAACAAATGTGCGGCTGTTCGCGATCTCCTGTTTGAATTCGGTCATTTTCCGGAGTTGCGCATGCTGGGTTCCAAGTACCGGTGAATTGAAATCAATCAGCGTGGTTACCTGGTACTCCAGGGCAGGCATGATAACCATTTCCACCCGTTTTACTTCGTCATAGTGATAGATATTTTCATCGATGCTGTACCAGACCTTGGCTGCATCCTGCTCTACCACGCCCACCTGCTCGATCATTTCCACAAAAGGCTCGGAGCTTCCGTCCATGATCGGCATTTCGGGGCCGTTGATCTCAATCAGGCAGTTATCCACTCCCATGCCCACCAGTGCGGCCAGCACATGCTCCACCGTGCTCACCCTGGCGCCGTTCGCCTCGAGTGTGGTACCCCGGCTGGTATCCGTTACCAGATCGCAATCGGCTTTTATCACGGGCTGTCCCGGCATGTCGATGCGTTGAAACTGGAAACCAAACCCCGGGCTGGCAGGCTTCAGTGTCAGGTCGGCCATGATGCCGGTGTGAAGGCCGGTGCCTGAAATCGTAGCAGGTGCTTTGAGGGTATGCTGTTTATCAGGGTTGAAGTTCGTACTCATGCGGATGTTTTAATCGCGGCAAAGATAGGGTGGTTGAGGTTGAGGTTAAGGTTGAGGTTGAGATGTGCACTCCACACTCCACCCTTCACACTCCGCACTCATTTTTTGAGTGCCTCTACGATCGCTTCCAGCTCCTTTACTCGTTTTTCCAGATCAGGCAGCTTTCGCGTAACAGCCTGGCTGCGGAGGGCCGATGTATAATCGTATGCAGGCGAACCTGTGACTGCCTTGCCCGCGGCAAGTGATTTACTTACGCCGCTTTGCGCATTCACCCGGGCGCCATCGCCGAGCTGTATATGCCCTACGATGCCGGCTTGCCCGCCAATCATGACGCCATTGCCGATCTTGGTACTTCCGCTTACACCAGCCTGGGCCGCTATCACTGAGCTGTACCCAATCTCAACGTTGTGCGCGATCTGGATCAGGTTATCCAGTTTCGCACCTTTCTTGATAGTCGTCGAGCCTATCGTTGCACGGTCGATCGTGGCATTAGCACCAATTTCCACCTGGTCTTCGATCACCACATTTCCGATCTGCGGAACCTTCTTGAAGCTGCCATCCGGCTGCGGGGCAAAACCAAATCCATCCGATCCGATGACCGTGCCGGCATGAATGCTGATGTTATTGCCAAGCTTGCAATCGTGATAAATCTTGACGCCGGGATGTATGATGCAATTATTGCCTATCGTCACATTATTACCGATAAACACCTGGGGATAGATCTTCGTGTTGTTGCCGATCTGTACGTTTTCCCCGATGTACGCGAATGCGCCAACAAATACCTGCTCCCCGTATTTCGCCGACTCCGCGATATAACTGGGCTGTTGTATACCGGACAGTTGCTGCTGCATCATATTCTGATAGGTGGATAACAGCGTGGCAAAAGCCGTATATGCATCCGGCACCCTGATCAGGGTCGCGGAAACCGGTTGTTTTAGTTCATAGGCATCATTCAGGATGATAATGCCTGCACCGGATGTATAAAGGAACTCCTCGTATTTTGGATTAGCCAGGAAACTGAGCTGACCGGCTGAGGCCTCTTCTATTTTTCCAAAAGAAGAAACGGCAGCAGTTGCATCGCCTTCTATCTTTCCGTTTATAATGGTTGCAATCTGTGCTGCAGTAAAGGTCATAATGCTGATTTTTCGCGAGCCATACCGGGTTGAAGGTCAGCAGCGATAGTGACAAATGTAATATTTTTTGACGGTGGCGCTGAGGTTCTGCTGGATGAGCGCATTATCCACACGGGAGATGTCTTTTACCGTGCCATCTTTGAACAAAATGTTGATACGTTCATCAGCAGGATTGTAGGTGGTATTGGTAGCTATTCCCGTAAATACAAAGTAATGCAGGTCTTCTTCGGCAATACCCAGGCAACCCGCCACCTCCAGTTTTTTTGCCTCAAGAAGGCTATCCTCAAACGGTATCGATTGCAGCCGGACTTTATACAGCCGCCGGTCAATGATGGACCTGCAAAGAATTCGCAGAATATTATCCGGGTGCCAGCACCAGTTCTTGATCGTTGCCATGACGTCATGATCATCGAGCCGGCAGAATATCTGCAACACATCTTCTATTTTCTGGTATTCGCCGGGATTCTTCATGATGTTGTCCATCACCTGTGATGCAGCGATGACAGGCTCACCTTTCATCAGGAGCTCCTTTGCGCGCCGGATGATCTTCACGAGCATCATCTCCGCGCCCAGGACGGTTTTGTGCAGGTAGACCTGCCAGTACATAAGGCGACGGCTGACTAGAAATTTTTCTATGGAATAGATCGCTTTCTCCTCCACCACCAGGTCGCCATTCTTTACCGTCAGCATCTTGATAATGCGGTCATAACCAATCACACCCTCCGCAACCCCCGTGAAAAAGCTGTCCCTGTTCAGGTAATCCATACGATCCACGTCCAGTTGCCCGGAAACAAGCTGGTGTAAGAACCGTTTTGGGTATTGGTCGGTGAATATTGCAATGGCTGTAGACAGTTCGCCCCCAAACTCTTCATTCAGTTCTTTCATGATGAGCAGCGAGATCTGCTCATGGTGAATGCCGGGTATCAGTTCATTTTCCAGTGCATGGGAAAATGGACCATGTCCGGCATCATGCAGTAGTATCGCGATCTTTGCGCCCAGCTCTTCTTCACGGGTAATGGGAATCCCTTTTCCGCGCAGTTCTTCGAGGGCCGTACACATGAGATGATATGCACCGAGTGAATGATGGAGACGGGAATGTACAGCGCCCGGATAGATAAGATGGGCAAATGCCATTTGGTGAATATTCCGCAAACGCTGGTAGTAGGGATGTGAAATTATTTGCAGGATCAGTGGATGATCGATGGTAATGAAACCATAGACGGGGTCATTGATGATCTTTCGCACTGAAGACATGTACTGTTGCGTTTTTGTTAAGGCCCGGGAAGGGCAGGCGACAAAAATACAATAGCAGGCTTTAAAAAGCTATTTTTGGAATCTTCCCCCGGCCGGGAAGAGACACAATATAACCGGTTGCCTGCCGGCAGGCTTATAAAAAACACATAACAGTATGGCCATTGCAAAGATAATCTGGGTTGATGACGAGATAGAAAGTCTGCAATCACAAAAACTTTTCCTGGAAAATAAAGGCTACGAAGTGCAGACATTCACGAATGGATTTGACGCGATCGATTTTGTGAAAGACAATTACGTGGACGTAGTGTTGATCGATGAATCAATGCCGGGCATCACCGGCCTGGAAACCCTCGCCAAGATCAAAGAGATCAAGCAGGCGCTGCCTGTGGTGCTTATCACAAAGAATGAAACGGAGAACCTGATGGACGATGCCATTGGCTCGCAGATAAGCGATTACCTGATCAAGCCTGTCAACCCCAACCAGGTCTGGCTCAGCCTGAAGAAGATCATCGATAACAAGCGCCTTGTTGCGGAAAAAACGACAACGGCCTACCAGCAACAGTTTCGTAACCTGTTCATGGCACTCAACAGTAATCCCGATTACAACGAGTGGATGGATATTTATAAAAAGCTTGTGTACTGGGAACTGGAGATGCAGAAAAGTGACAGCCCCGAGATGCAGGAGGTGCTGCAAAGCCAGAAGGGTGAGGCCAACACCGAATTTTTCAAATTCGTTTCAAGAAATTATTCGAAATGGGTAAATCCGAAATCAACCGAGGGGCCGGTGATGAGCCACTCGCTTTTCAAATTCAAAGTGTTGCCGCATCTTGAAAAAGGTACACCGCTGTTCTTTATCCTGGTGGATAATCTCCGGTTCGACCAATGGCGCGCCATCCAGCCCATCTTCGCCGAATCTTTCCGAATACTCGAAGAAGATAGTTTCTACAGTATCCTGCCCACAGCTACTCAGTACGCCCGCAATGCAATCTTTTCCGGTTTACTTCCCGTCGATATTGAAAAACAATTTCCCCAGCAATGGAAAAATGACGACGAAGAGGGAGGAAAAAACCTGCATGAGGAGGAATTCCTGCGTGCGCAACTGAAACGATTGGGCAAAGGAGACATTAAAGTTTCGTATACAAAAGTGGTGAACAACCAGGCCGGTCTTGACCTGGTCAATAACATTCATAACCTGCTGAATAATGACCTGAATGTGATTGTCTACAATTTCGTGGACATGCTCAGTCATGCACGTACGGAAATGGAAGTGCTGAAAGAACTGGCTGGTGACGAAATGAGCTACCGGAGTCTTACTGTGAGCTGGTTTGAGCATTCACCTCTTTACCAGGCGTTGAAAAAAATAGCCGACAAGAAGATTCGCATCGTGATGGCGACGGATCACGGTAGTGTGCGGGTGAAGACGCCATACAAAGTGGTGGGGGATAAGCAAACCACTACCAACCTGCGGTATAAGCATGGCCGTAATCTGAATTATGAAGCAAAAGAGGTCCTGGCATTCCGGGATCCGAAAGAAGCGGGGCTGCCCGTGCCTACTGTGAATTCGTCCTATATTTTTGCCAAGGAAGACAGCTTCCTGTGCTATCCCAATAATTACAACTACTACGTTAACTATTATCGCAATACATTTCAGCATGGCGGTGTGAGCCTGGAGGAAATGATCGTTCCGGTGATCAAGATGCAGAGCAAATAACGGTTTGGCGTGGGTGCATTGTGGAAAAGTCGTGAATTGACAAGCGGTCGCATAGCGTTGCTGCGCTTAAATTTGCGAAGGAAAAACGGCCAGATCGGCCGCTCCGAAATTTAGCATGAAATACACTCAATCCACTCTTGATAAATTAGAGAATATCGCCAGCCAGTCGGGTTATGTACTCCGCTATGAGCGTGGTTCGTTTCAGAGCGGCTACTGTATCCTGGAGGAGCGCAAGGTGATCGTGCTGAATAAATTCCTTCCCATCGAAGGCCGGATCAATACCCTGGCCGATATCATACCCCAGCTCGAGATCAATACGGACGTCCTGACGGATGACCTGAAAAAACTTTACCTGGACATCGTTTCCCGCGTCGAGACAAAGGAAGGCTGAACGGAATCGTAGGCATTGTTTCCGTATTTTTGATTGTGTCTTTATCCCAATTGACAATTCGTTTCCTTGGAACAGGAACCAGCAGCGGCGTGCCGATGATAGGTTGCGACTGCGAGGTCTGCAGGTCGGAAGACCGGCGTGACAATCGCTTACGTTCCAGCATACTCGTGAGTTCTTCCACAACTACGATCGTGGTGGACACCGGACCTGATTTTCGCTACCAGATGCTGCGAACAAACACCCGCCACCTGGATGCTGTGTTGTTCACTCATCCGCATAAAGATCACATAGCCGGCCTGGATGATATCCGTGCATTCAATTTTTTTTCACAAAAAGCCATGGAGATATATGCTGATTCCATGACGGAGGAAGCACTGCGCCGTGATTTCTATTACGCCTTCAGCGATACACGGTACCCGGGTATACCCGAACTTGATCTGCACACCATCGGCCATGAGCCGTTTATGATAGGGGATATTCCCATCACCCCCATCCTGGTATGGCACCTGCGCATGCCCGTGATGGCTTATCGTTTTGGCGACTTCACCTACATCACAGATGCAAACCGCGTGGAGCCGCAAGAGTTGGCGAAGATCCGGGGAAGCAGGGTCCTGGTGGTAAATGCACTTCGGAAAGAGACACATGTTTCTCATTTTACCCTGAACGAAGCGATCGCATTGACGAGGGAAGCAGGGGTGGAGGAAGCCTATTTCACCCATATATCCCATCAGTTAGGCTTGCATGCACAGGTGGAGGGAGAACTCCCGGCAGGGATGCACCTGGCGTATGATGGGTTGGAGCTCACGATTTAAGTAGTTCATGTTTTTCTTTCCTGCAAAATCGCAAAGGAAGCAAAGCGCGCAAACAGGCTTTGCGTTCTTGGCTGTTTTTCTTTTGGGCTTTGCGTGAAACCAATTCTCAAACCTGCCAGCACTAACACTTGTTAGCACTAACTTTTTTTTATTATCTTGCACTGCCTTTAACGATTAATTTGCCATGATCAAAAGGTTAGCGGTGTCACTGCCCTCAAAACGCAGGACACCGTTTTTATCGACACAAATACGTACGCATGAACTTCCAGACCGCTGAAATCACTGAACAGGTAGCGCAGACCGCCCGCGATTTTGCTAACCAGTATATCCGGCCACGGGTGATGGAATGGGATGAGACCCAGGAGTTTCCCATCGAAATATTTCGGGAAATGGGCAAGCTGGGCCTGATGGGTGTCCTGGTGCCCGAAGAATACGGCGGTGCCGGCCTTGGCTATTTTGAATACAAGGCGGTGATCGAAGAAATAGCAAAGGTGTGCGGTTCCATCGGGCTTAGCCTCGCTGCGCATAATTCCCTCTGCACCGGCCACATGCTGGCTTTTGGAAATGATGAGCAAAAAAAGAAATACCTGCCTGCCCTGGCCACCGCAGAAAGCATCGGTGCCTGGGGTCTGACAGAAGCCAACACCGGCAGCGATGCAGGTAATATGAAATGCACTGCAGTGAAAGAAGGTGATGAATGGGTCATCAACGGAACAAAAAACTGGATCACGCATGGTAAAAGCTGCGATGTTGCCGTCGTTATCTGTCGCACCGGCGAGCCACGGACAAAGGATAACTCCACAGCATTCGTCGTTGAAAAAGGCACGGCGGGGTTTGGTGCAGGGAAAAAAGAAAATAAACTCGGTATGCGCGCCAGCGAAACTGCTGAGATGGTTTTCGACAATTGCCGCATACCCGATGCCAACCGACTCGGCGCGGTGGGAGAGGGTTTCAAACAAGCTATGAAAGTGCTGGATGGCGGCCGTATTTCCATCGCATCCTTATCACTTGGTATTGCAAAAGGAGCGTATGAAGCCGCGTTGAAATATTCACAGGAGCGTTACCAGTTTGATAAACCCATTTCCAGTTTCCAGGGGATTTCGTTCAAACTCGCCGACATGGCAACCGAGATCGCCGCGGCGGAATTACTGACACTGCAGGCATGTGATCTGAAAAACCGGAAGCAGCCAATGACGAAGCAGGCGGCCATGGCAAAATATTACGCGAGCGAAGTTGCCGTGAAAGTAGCAAATGATGCCGTTCAGGTATTTGGCGGATATGGCTATACCAAAGATTTCCCCGTAGAGAAATATTACCGCGATGCGAAGCTGTGCACGATTGGTGAAGGGACAAGCGAGATCCAGAAGATCGTGATCTCAAGAGAAGTTTTGCGGTAATTTCACGCAAATCACTTCACTTCCTGCATATCCACCAGCCTCTTGTAAAATCCCTGCTGGCTCAGCAACTGCTCATGATTACCCCGCTCTACAATTTTTCCTTTTTGTAGCACGATGATCTCATCTGCATGCCTTATAGTTGATAGCCGGTGAGCGATCACGATGCTGGTCCGGTTCTGCATCATATTATTGATGGCATCCTGCACCAGCCTTTCACTTTCCGTATCAAGCGATGATGTTGCTTCATCCAGTATCAGTATCGGAGGATTTTTTACCAGTGCCCGCGCAATTGTCAGCCGCTGGCGCTCACCGCCACTGAGCTTACTGCCGCGGTCCCCGATGTTCGTGTTATAACTATCTTCTTTTTGCAGGATAAACTGGTGTGCATTGGCGACCTGCGCGGCGGCTTCGATCTCTGCATCGGTTGCTGTCTCTTTGCCCATGCGAATATTGTTGGCGATCGTGTCATTGAAGAGAATCGGCTCCTGTGTTACAATACTCATCAGGCTACGCACCGAACGAAGGGTATAATCCTTGATATCGATGCCATCGATCAATATTTCTCCAGAGGTGACATCATGAAACCGTGGGACAAGATCAGCCAGCGTCGATTTCCCCGCACCGGAAGATCCTACCAGTGCAACTGTTTTTCCTTTTTCTATGGTAAAATTGATGTCATCCAGTATAACCGTATCCTGGTAGGCGAAGCGCACATTGCGAAACTCGATCTTGTTCTCAAATTGCTGCAAAACAATACCGTCAGTGTTCTCATCTACTACCACGGGCGCATTCAATACTTCATCTGCGCGACTGAGTGCCGCTGCACCGCGTTGAATATTGAAGAATGCGGTGGAGATATTTTTGCCCGGGTTGATGAGCATCGCGAAACTCGCGATGTAGGTGACCAGTTCTTCGCCTTGTAATCCCTGGCCTTCCAATACCAGCAACCCGCCGAAATAGAGGATGATTGACAATACGACCACACCCAGCAACTCCGTCATCGGTGATGCCAGGTCGCGGCGGGCCGCCATCCGCTTGCGGATCTCTGCAAGCTCGAGGTTTGCTTTTTGAAAACGTTCGCCGATGATACTTTCCACCAGGAATGCTTTGATAACACGGAGTCCGCCCAATGTTTCATCCAGGATGGACAGCCCTTCGCCCTGCTTGTTCGCGGCGTCCATCGACTGGCGCTTCAACTTCCGGCTTACCCGACCAATGATGAGAACAGTCAGCGGCAGCAGCACCAGCAGGAAAAGGGATAGTTGTGGTGAAATCAAGATCAGGAACACCAGGTACCCGATCACGGTCAACGGATCTTTAATTAGCCCATCGAGCATGCCGATCACCGAGCCTTCAATTTCAGCGATGTCGTTTGTCATGCGTGACATGATATCGCCTTTTCTTTTTTCTGTAAAATACCCAATCGGCAACCGGAGGATCTTGTCATACATATCCCCACGCAGCCTTGTAACAATGGCCGTACGTATGGGAACAGATATGCGGTTGGATAAATAAACAAATATGTTTTTCAGAAATGTGGCGGTGATGATGAAGAGACAAACTGCGGTCAGGGCAGCAATTGGCCCGCCCTCTGCCTTGATGCTATTTAATTTCCCTGCAACGAAAGAGCCGAGCACATTACTGCTGACAATCTCAGCGCCGGGTGCACTGCCTGTATCGAAAATCAGGCTGAAGAACGGAATCAGCAACCCGATAGAAACCACACCAAAAATGGTCGCCAGCACCACGCACAGAAAATATAAAACCAGGCTTCCGCGATGTTCCCGTAAATAAAAAAGTATCCGTCCGTATTTCTTCATTGCACTGTTATAATGGGTAAACGGGGCAAAGTAACTAATTTTACGGCGTCTGCCGGGTGTTAAGTGTGGCGGAACTAAATAAGGACAACTATGGAAGAGGGTAAAAGACAAAAACAGATTGCAGGACTGCTCAATGAAGAGATGAACCAGATCTTTCAACGCCTCAGCTTAAGCATGATCGATGGCGGTATGGTATCGATCTCCTCCGTGAAAGTAACACCAGACCTCCTGGAAGCGAGGTTCTATCTCAGTTTTTTCCAGGTAAAGGACATAGAAGCCGCCCTGAAAAAGATCGAGGACCGGCATCATGAGATTAAGAAAGAGCTGGCTGCCCGCGTTCGTCACCAGTTGAGAAGTATCCCGGTGCTGCGTTTTTTCCATGACGAAACCCTGGATCATGTGTTCCGGATCGAGGAACTGTTGAAGAAGATCAGTGATGAAAAACAGCAGGGTGGCCAGGCTAACCCGGAGAAATAACTACGCATCAGTCATCTAAATCAGCTCATTTGCATTTCCTGTTTGCCTGGCGATATTTCAAAGCGAAAAAAACCACCAATGCGATCAATCTTATCGCGTGGATCAGCGTTGTAGCTATCACCATCGGCACAGCAGCGCTCATACTTGTATTGAGCGTTTTCAACGGGCTCGAAGACCTGGTGAAATCATTGTATTCATCTTTTTACACCGACCTGAAAATATTACCCGTTTCGGGAAAAACGATCAACCTGACACCGGCGCAACTGTCAAAGCTGCGTGCAGTGAACGGCGTTGCTGACTTTTCCACCGTTCTCGAAGAGAAAGCGATCATTCAGAACGGCGAATACCAGTCGATCGTTTACGTGAAAGGAGTGGATGACCGCTACCGGGCCGTCACCGGCGTGGCCAATCACATCGTCAAAGGGCAATACGATCTTGGTACGGCGGATGATCCAAAGCTCATCCTTGGTGCTGGCGTAGAGGGAGCCCTTGGCATCCAGGCCGACATGAACCTGTTTTTTCTCCAGATATATCTTCCCCGGAAAAGCAACACGGAACAGATAGATCCGCTCAATGATATCAGTACAGACAGCATCCGGACTTCCAGTGCATTCATGATCCAGCAGGACTTTGACAACAAATACGGGATCACTAACCTTGAGTTTGTAAGGCAGGCGCTGAAACTCGGTCCGGATGAATACAGCGGCGTGGAGATCCGCATCAGTGATCCATCAAAGGCCAAAGACGTACAGCGCGCGGTGCAAACGACATTGGGAAATGGCTATAAGGTACAGACCCGATACCAGCAGAATGAAAGCCTGTATGCTGTGATGAATATGGAGCGCTGGTTCATCTATGCAGTGCTCTGCCTTATCCTTGTGGTGGCGGCGTTCAATATGATTGGCTCACTGACCATGCTGGTATTGGAAAAGAATAAAGACATAAGCGTGTTGTATGCATTGGGCAGCAACCGCAATTTTATCCAGCGGATATTTTTAAATGAGGGTCTGTTACTTGCGCTGATTGGCACAACTGTAGGCATGGTGCTGGCTGTGATCATTGCATGGCTGCAAATCAATTTCCATCTTGTGCCCCTGGAAGGCGGTTCATTTCTGATCGATTATTTTCCGGTACAATTAAGGTGGGTGGACTTTGTGCTGGTGGCAGCTACGGTGTTTGTTATCGCGGTAATCGCGGCATGGCTCCCCTCGCGAAAAGCGGCCAGGCAGGAATTTTCATTGCGAAGCGAGTAGTTTCACGCAAAGTCGCTGGCTGAGGTTAAGGTTGAGGTTGAGGTTAAAGTTGAGGTCTCATCATCTGTTTAATTTGGTTGACCATACCGTGTGAGAAATACATGAATATTGGGGAGGAAAAAACTTTTAGTAGAAAGTAATAATAGGGAGGTTTGGGATGTGGGACATCATAGTTTTATAACAACTCCTGTTTGGCTGAAAAGTCAACAAGTAGTTGAAAAGGCTTATAATCTTACAAGACATTTACCTCGGTCTGAGGATTATGCTTTAACATCTCAGATCAGAAGTGCGGCACTCAGTATTGCAGCCAATATAGCCGAGGGGTTCGGTCGGCGACATAAGAGAGATAAGATTCAGTTTTACCATTTTGCCCGGGGCAGTTGCTTCGAGACACAGAGTCATTTATTGTGTGGTTCCGCAATTGGCTATTTTTCCAACGTTGATATAGCGGCCATATTTGACGATATCTCAGACGTAATTCACAACATCAATAAAATCGTCAGGTTCCTCGACCTGTCAACTCAACCTTAACCTCAACCTCAACCTCAGTAGTCCCCCAACGTCTCAGGCAACTGCGCCAGGGCTTTTGCCAGTTGCTCATCATTGGGTGCGATGCCATGCCATTCGTGCGAACCTTCCATGAAGTCAACGCCTTTCCCCATTTCCGTGTGCATCATGATACCGACAGGCTTGCCCTTGCCCAACTGGCTTTTTGCATCTTCCAGTTTGGCCACAACATCATCCATGTCATTACCATTCATCTCAAGTGTGTGCCAGCCAAACGCGTCGAACTTCTGACGGATATTGCCAAGGCTCATCACCTTGTCCGTGGGACCATCGATTTGCTGGCCATTCCAGTCGATGGTGGAGACCAGGTTGTCCACTTTATGGTGTGCAGCAAACATGGCGGCCTCCCAGATCTGGCCCTCATCAAGTTCGCCATCACCGTGAAGCGAGTATACGGTCGTTGTTTCTTTATTCAGTTTCTTTGTCAGGGCTGCGCCAATAGCCACACTCATACCCTGGCCCAGGGAACCGCTTGCGATACGGATACCGGGAAGATGTTCATGCGTGGCAGGGTGACCCTGCAACCGCGAATTGATCTTGCGGAACGTGGCCAGTTCTTTCACATCAAAATAACCTGACCTCGCGAGGGCAGAATAAAATACCGGGGAAATATGACCATTGGAAAGGAAGAAAACATCCTCATTGGTCGCATTCATATTAAATGCCGGGTCATGTTTCATGACCTTAAAATACAGTGCGGTGAAAAAGTCGGCACAGCCAAGCGAACCACCCGGGTGACCGCTACTGGAGCCATGAACCATTCGCACTATATCACGCCTGATCTGGGATGCTATCTCCTTGAGTTCCGCCATAAATTTTAGGGAGTTTTTAAACTTTTTGTATCTTGTTCTTTCAAAACCAATGGACTCGCTGGGCAAAAGTGCAATCTTTTCGCGAAAAAAATGTCCATCCGTGAATAATAATCTGCTCTCTTCATCCGGCAGTGGGGTGAGGCTCAGGTTATTATTGGAGTTATATTAAATAATTCCAACCTAATGAGAGCTAACAGGTTTAGGCCTATTTTTGTACCGTAAATCCCTGCTTGATGGTTTTCTTTGATGTATTATTGACCGCTTCGGTTTCATTTATAATCACTTTTCTCGCTATACCGGTAGTTTTACAGATCGCAGAGCAGAAAAAGCTGTATGATGTACCGGATGAGCGAAAAGTTCACACACACGCGGTTGCGTCTCTCGGAGGGGTAGGTATTTTCGGAGGTTTTCTCCTGGCAGCTCTGCTCTCTGTCCAGGTTCGCCTTGATCCCGAATTTCAATATTTCTTCGCCGCAGCACTCGTCATATTTTTCCTTGGACTCAAAGATGACCTGGTCGTCCTATCCGCCAGTAAAAAATTCATCGGGCAGGTAGTTGCTGCCTCGATCCTTATTCACCTCGGGGACGTACGCCTTGACAGCATGCACGGCCTGTTCAATTTCGACAAGCTTCCTGAAGCATTTTCCCTGGCCCTGTCCTACCTCACGATCATTGTTATCATCAATTCCTTCAACCTGATTGACGGGATAGACGGACTGGCGGCCAGCCTGGGGGTAATGACGATGCTCATATTCGGGACCTATTTTTTCATGACCGGTTTCAACGCGTACGCATTGCTCGCCTACTCGCTCGGGGGAAGCCTGATCGCGTTCCTGATCTTCAATCACCATCCCGCCAAGATATTCATGGGTGACTCCGGCTCACTGATGATCGGCCTGATCAATGCCATCATGGTCATAAAATTCATCAATGTAGCCAGTGATCCCGTAGTTGCGATGCCGATTCCTTCCGCTGTGGCTATTGGGTTTGCGATACTTATTCTTCCCCTGCTGGATACATTGCGGGTGTTCGGTATCCGTATTTTCAATGGCAGATCTCCGTTCACACCCGATCGTAATCACATCCATCACCTGCTGCTCAACTGGGGCCTGGGTCACGCGGCCGTTACACTGGTTTGTGTAAGCATTAATGTGGCGTTCGTGGTGCTGGCGTATAGCCTGCGCTTCCTTGGCTCCACCCTCGTGCTGCCCATCATGCTGGTAATCGCCTTCTCCGGCATCGGACTTTTATACTACCGCAAGCCGAGAAAGAAACTCGTTGTGGCAAAACGCATGGGCAGTGCCGGTGCGGAACTCAAGCCCGCCTCCAAGGTGGTAACATTGACACAGGAGGCAGCAACCGCCGATCATCCCTGATCAAACTTTACCTTTTATACTTATGCCGGGCCTGCCCGGCATTTTTTTTAAAAGTCGTCATTCACTAGCTTTGCCCATCTCAAAAAAACAATCATGGAAGAAGTTTCGGACATTATATCCTCCGCCGACGAGCAGATGAAAAAAGCCATTAACCACCTCGAATCAGAGCTGGTTAAGATCAGGGCAGGTAAGGCCAACCCGCAAATGCTGGATGGCATCGTTGTGGACTATTATGGTTCACCCATGCCCATCAACCAGGTGGCGAACATCAGCGTAATGGATGCCCGCACGCTGACAATCCAGCCCTGGGAAAAGAATATGCTCCAGCCCATCGAACGCGCTATCATCGCGGCCAATATTGGGATCAATCCTCAAAATGATGGCGTCTTGATCCGCCTGTTCCTGCCCCCGTTAACCGAAGAGCGCCGCCGTGAACTGGTAAAGCGTTGCCAGGGTGAGGGCGAACATTCCAAAGTGGCTATCCGCAATATCCGTCGTGATGCGATAGAAGGAATCAAGAAACTGCAAAAGAATGGGCTTAGTGAGGATGCGGCCAAAGATGCAGAGGCGGATGTGCAGGGAGTAACCGACCGCAACATCGCACTGGTAGAAAAACACCTTGCAGCAAAAGAGAAAGAGATCATGTCGATCTAAACGACACGAAATTTATACTGCGCCGGTTTCGCCAGGAGCCGGCGTTTTTTTTTGCTCCGGCCAGTTTGCCATGAATACGCCGGTCAGTATCACCAGCAGGCAAAGGATGGCTATCCAGGAGATGGATTCACCGGCCAGGAAACCCCATCCCAATGCTACGAAAGGAATGCCGTATGTCACCAGCGACGCAAACAGTCCGCCCGCTTTTTGTACCAGGATATAAAACAAAGCCGTGGCAATGGCACTGCCCACCACACCAAGCAGGATGCAATTCAATAGCGACCATTGTACATGCGGGTTATGAAAATCCAGGTCCATAAAACCTTCCAGGTATAATATGATACCAGCAGGGAGTGCCATGAAGGACAGGCTGATAGTGGCAGCTTTGACAGGGTGCACACCTTTCAGGTAATAACTTACCAGGTTCACATTGAGGCCGTACGACACAGTGGCCAGGAGTACCAGCCCTGCATAACCCGCATTCGCGAGGCTGATGCCCGACTGTGTAACGCTCAGGAGGCAAAGACCTATAAAACCTACGACAACGCCCAGGATTTTACGCGTACTGATCCGGTTGCGGAAAAATGCAATGCCGATCACTACGACGCAAAGCGGCGTCAATGAATTCAGAATGCCTGTCAGAGAGCTGTCGATGCGCAGGATGGCAGCAGCGAACAGGAAGGCCGGCAGCAGGTTTCCGAAAATGCCGGTAAGAAGGATGATTCCCAGCCTGGCCTTAGGCACCTGCCTGAAATGAAAAAGGGCAAAAGGCAGGAATACAATCGCCGCAGAAAATATCCGTACGCCGGCGATCTGCGGTGGTGTCAGCCCTTGCAGACTCACCTTCATCAGGATGAACGAACTGCCCCAGATGAGGCATAGAAGAATGAAAACGATCCAACTGATGGCCCTGTTACTCATACGAGGGGGCAAAGGTGGTGAAATGCGTTGAAGGGCAGGAATTTTTCTCTAATTTGTAAGAAGAAAGGATACCATGGGAAAAATCAAGCTGGCCGAGATCGATACAAGAGCACCAAAGGAACTGGATAAGGCAGAAACGAAACAAAAGACCGCCGCGATCCTGGAGGAACTGGACGCCTTACAAAACCTCCTGTATGCGGAAGGCAAACATTCTATTCTGCTGGTTCTGCAGGGGATGGATGCCAGCGGAAAGGATGGCGTGATCCGGAATGTCCTGGGCAATATGAACCCACAGGGCGTGACAGTGCAAGCGTTCAAGGCACCCACGGAGGAGGAAAAATCGCATGATTTCCTGTGGAGGGTACACGCTCATGCACCGGCAAAAGGAATGATACAGGTCTTCAACCGCTCTCACTATGAGGACATTCTCATTACACGCGTACACAAATGGATCGATGATGAGACCGCGGCGCAGCGCATAAAATCAATCAATCATTTCGAGAAACTATTGTTTAACCACAATAACACGCATATCCTAAAGTGTTACCTTCACATTTCCAGGGAAGAACAGACAAGCCGGCTGAATGAGCGAAAGGATGATCCCACCAAGCGATGGAAGTTCAATGAGAATGATTTTCGGGAGGCCAGCCTTTGGGAAACATACCGCGAAATGTACGAAACCTGTTTTGAAGAGTGCAATGACCCGGAGTGGCTGATTATTCCCGCTGATCAGAATTGGTACAAGGAGCACCTGATTGCAACAGCGCTGAGGGATAAGCTAAAGTCACTGGATATGAAATTCCCGGAAGTGCAGCCTGCCTGATATCACACTAAACCAGATATTTCAACTTAAAATTTTAATTATGGGAATGCTTAGAGAATTCCGCGATTTCGCGATGAAAGGCAATGTAGTCGAACTTGCCGTAGCCGTCATTATCGGTGCCGCGTTCGGTACGATCGTCTCCTCCCTCGTGGATGATGTGATCACCCCGTTGCTGCTGACCCCGGCACTTAAGGCCATCAATGCAGAGAACATCGCCAGCCTGAAATTTGGGGAGGTAAAATATGGATTGTTCATCTCGGCCGTCATAAAATTCATCATTGTCGCGTTTATACTTTTCCTCATTATCAAGGGTATGAACAGAATGAAAAAGAAAGACCCGCCTGCAGCCCCTGCCGGTCCATCCGAAGAGATATTGCTCCTGCGTGAGATCCGCGACTCGCTGAAGCGGTAAACACCCCGGATTCCCTTATTTTTGACCCCTGTCTCATGACCTGAGGCAGGGTTTTTTATTTAAACATGGCAAACAACCCCTCTTACCAGATCAAGCTCGCACAATTCGAAGGTCCATTTGACCTGCTGTTGTTCTTTATCGAGCGGGACGAACTGGATATTTACAATATCCCCATTACTAAAATCACCAACGACTTTCTTGATTATATCCATTCCCAGGAATCGCTCAACATCGAGCTTTCCAGTGAATTCATCCTTTTCATCTCCACGCTGATGCGGATCAAGGCAAAAATGCTGTTGCCGCGTAAAGAACTGGATGCACAGGGGAATGAGATCGATCCGCGTGATGAGCTCGTCAGCAAGATCCTGGAGTACAAGAAATTTAAGGAGGCTTCCGCCGAGATGGCTGAAATGGAAGCGATGCGCATGCTGATGGTAAAGCGCGGCAACATCCAAAAAGAACTTTCGCAGATCGGCGAGGATGCGGGTGAAGGAACGGAGATCCAGAACATCACTCTCTTTAAACTGATGAAGGCCTTCGAAAAGGCCATGCAGAAATATGTGGATCGCGTGAATGCGCCTGTGCATACTGTTGTGCAGTACCGCTATACCATGGAAGACAGCAGGCGGGATATGCTGGAGCTCGCTGAATCTGCAAAGACAGTCACATTCGAAAAGATATTCCAGGTGGCCGAGAA
The DNA here is from genome assembly GCA_023430465.1 of Bacteroidota bacterium. Classification (GTDB taxonomy): domain Bacteria; phylum Bacteroidota; class Bacteroidia; order Chitinophagales; family Chitinophagaceae; genus JAEZAM01. Next base: position 52,074 of record JAEZAM010000049.1, read on the forward strand.
CAGGGTCCATGCCATCTTCCTGTTTCTCTCCCTGCTTGAACTTGTGCAGCAAAAATTCATGAAGATCGTGATAGGAGAGGGGATGAATAATTTCTTCATTGAATACAATGATCCTGAAACAAGGCTGGCCGAGCTGGAAGAGGAGAAGCAGAATGATCCCGACAACCAGGAGAATCAGGAAGATCTGCCCGGCCTGGACGAAACGCCTATTCAATCATAACTCATAAAATAAATAACCATGAAACGTTTCGCAACAGCAAACTGGAAAGGATCCGGCAAAGAAGGCCAGGGTACTAATACCACACAGTCAGGAGTGCTTAATAACACCCAATATTCTTTCAATACCCGCTTTGCGGACGGCATTGGTACCAACCCCGAAGAGCTGATAGCTGCTGCACATGCCGGCTGCTTCACAATGAAGCTGAGTTTCGTGCTGAATGAGGCTGGTTTCACTGCTGACAACATCGACACGAAATGCACCATCAATTTCGAAAACGGTGCGATCACTGAATCTCACCTCGATGTAACTGCAACGATCCCTGGCATCGACCAGGCAAAATTTGACGAATGTGCGGCCGATGCAAAAGCGAACTGCCCCATCAGCAAGCTCCTCAATACCAACATCACCATGGATGCCAGGCTCGCCTGATATTCTTCGGTAATTTTTTTTAAAGGGCCGGCAGGCCCTTTTTTTTGTGTCAGTCGCCGAGACTGCTGTCATAGATCCAAAGCAGCACAGGCTTTGCCGACTTGTCGATGATCGGCTTGAGATAAGCCAGATAGCCTGGGGAAACGGTAGGGCATCCATCGCTCTGGCAGATGTCTTCTTCAACAGCGTTTGATGGCACACATTCGTGCGAATGCAGTACTACATAACGCTCGAATGCCTTGTCGTTTGTTTTATCAAGTCCGTGAAGTTTATATGCCAGGCCAAATCTGCCGTGATAACTTTTCCCGACACGGTACCTGCCGAGTGAACTGCAACCACACCCGACTGTATTGCCGTAGCGCCGGCCCTCCAGCCAGTCTTCGTTGCACCGGCCATGTGTAACCGGCGCAGCGTTGCGGATACTGTCTTTCCGAAGATCATAGACGAAGAAGCGATTGGCGCCGGAGGCCATATTCATGTCGATCAGGAAACAGATTTGTGTATTGAAACCCTTGGCGCTGGCATAGCTTTTTGCATCTGCTGCCTTGCTGCGCAATGCATCGAGGTGGCGCGGTTCGATGGCTGCCTTGCTGACGGATTTAGGGAAATGTAACGCTGCGATGCGGTGGAATTGCCCGGTTGTGGAATACATCAGGGCACCGGCCGTTGCCGCTGCAAGTAAGGAGATGGTGATTATTCCTCTCATAAACAGGATTGATCTGCTAAGATGCCGATCAGCCCAATTTCAATAAATTCTCTGAGATTATTTGTTAAATAAGCTTGTAAGCTTCTCTACTCACACGTATCTGCATCATCTCCCGGGCTGTGTCGGCAATTCCTTCGGCATCATATCCGCATTCACGGTGCAATTCCTTTGGCGTACCGTGTTCAACGATCCGGTCAGGTATGCCAAGGATGCGAACTTCATTTTTATATCCGTGAAGCGCCATGAACTCGAGGATGGCCGAACCGAATCCACCCTGGATACAACCATCTTCTACCGTAATGATCTTACCATAGGTTTGCAGGGCTTCGTGCAACAGAGCTTCATCCAGTGGCTTCACGAACCTGATATCATAATGTGCCGGTGTGATACCGTCAGCACGGAGCTCACGGATAGCGCTGGCCGCAAAATTACCGGGGTGGCCGAAACTCAGGATGGCAATGTCTTTCCCGTCACGGATCTTTCTGCCGGTACCGATCCGGATCTCCTGCATCGGAGTTTGCCACTCCGGCATCACCCCCTCACCACGCGGATAGCGGATCACAAATGGGTATTGGTTCTTTTCAAGTTGGGCAGTGTACATCAGGTTGCGCAATTCGCTTTCATTCATTGGCGAGCTGATCACCATATTGGGAATGCAACGCATGTAGGCGATATCGTAAGCACCGTGGTGGGTTGGACCATCATCTCCTACAACTCCCGCACGATCCAGGCACATCACCACAGGGAGTTTTTGTATCGCTACATCATGCACTACCTGGTCATAGCCTCTTTGCATGAATGATGAATAGATATTGCAGAACACGCGCATGCCCTGCGTGGCCAGGCCTGCGCTGACCGTGACGGCGTGTTGCTCACAGATTCCCACATCAAACGCGCGATCCGGCATTTTCTCCATCATGAATTTCATCGAGCAGCCCGATGGCATGGCCGGTGTTACACCCATGATGGCGCTATTGGCTTCTGCGAGTTCGATCAGCGTATGTCCAAACACATCCTGGTATTTGGGAGCCTGGGGGGTGTCAAATTTTTTGCGGAAGATCTCGCCGGTTACTTTATCAAAGAGGCCGGGAGCATGCCATTTTGTTTGATCTTTTTCCGCCAGTGCATAGCCCTTGCCCTTGGTGGTAATGATGTGCAAGAGTTTTGGGCCAGGTATCTCGCGCAGGTCGCGGAGTGTGTCCACGAGCTTGGCTATGTTATGTCCGTCGATCGGTCCGAAGTACCGGATCTTCAATGCTTCGAAAAGATTGGCGCTGCTGCTGACCATGCCCTTCAATCCCTCCGCCAGTTTATGGCCCATGGCACGGCTGAAATTTTTCCCAACAGGCAATTTACCCAGCAGTTTCCAGACATCGTCCTTTACCTTATTGTAGGTTGGAGAAGTGGTGATATCAGTGAGGTATTCTTTCAGTGCGCCAACATTGGGGTCAATGCCAATGCCATTGTCGTTGAGCACAATCAGCATGTCGGAATTGGCTACTCCTGCGTGGTTCATGGCTTCGAAGGCCATACCGGCGGTCATCGATCCGTCACCGATCACAGCAACGACCTTTTTATCTTCTTCGCCTTTGTATTTCGCCGCGATGGCCATCCCCAGCGCTGCAGAAATGGATGTGGATGAATGCCCGACACCAAAGGTGTCATATTCACTTTCCGATCTCTTGGGGAAGCCGCTGATGCCTTTGTATTTGCGATTGGTTGGGAAAATATCCCGGCGGCCGGTCAGGATTTTATGTCCATAAGCCTGGTGGCCCACATCCCATACCAGTTGGTCATACGGTGTGTTGTAGATGTAGTGCAGGGCAGTGGTCAGTTCCACCACGCCCAGGGATGCCCCGAAATGACCGCCATGTACGCTGACGACGTCAATAATGTATTGCCTGAGCTCATCACAGACCTGGTGAAGTTTTTCACGGGGTAGTTTTTTGAGGTCGGCGGGCGAGTCGATCGTTGACAATAGCGGTCCGGGCGTGATTTCCATGCATCAATTTTAACAGTGTAAAAGTAGCAATTTCCACTCAGCGGGGATAATTGCTTAACGCAGTTTCCGCCAGCCGGTTGACAAATCACTGACATTTTGTTCCCGCCCATTTGTAAAACCAATCTGCCACTGGTAATTTACAGGGCCTGAACACCCTTAAAACGGCTATTTTTGAGGTTTATGCAAATCGGCAACAGGCGATACTGGATTTTCCAGGCAGTAGGTTGGGGCAGTTTTTTTGTCAGTTTTACCTTCTTTGCCTTTTCTTTCAGGCAGCTCAGAGTGGAGTTCTTTGAGCGGCAGGGGATCTTTGTTGCCCTTGGTATCCTGTTTTACCACGGCATGCGGCACCTTATCATCCGCATGGGTTTATTGCAGCGGAAGCTGAACGACCAGGTCGTCGGGTTCCTGTTGCTCACCCTCATCGTAGCCCTGCTGATTTCATTTACTTATATAGAAATATTGCAGGCCGTAGACCTCCTCAAATCCGAAGACAGGCTGCTGCTGGAGCAGGAGGAACGCAGTTTTTTCGTGCGTAAATGGCTGATCATCCTCAACAATACGCTGTTTCCTTTTCTTATCCTCTTCATCTGGAACCTGATCTATTTCGTCTATCACTATGTCGAAAAAAGCCGGAAGCAACAAATGGATACGTTGCAATTGGAATCGCTGGTGAAGGAACTGGAGCTGAAAACCATCAAGGCGCATATCAACCCGCATTTCATTTTCAACTCACTGAATAGTATCCGGGCGCTGGTGGACGAGAATCCCGAGCGGGCGCGCAAGGCGATAACCGAACTTAGTACCATCCTCCGCAGCAGCATGCAGGCAGATAAATCAGAGTCAGTGCCCCTGAGCCGTGAACTTGATATTGTGAAAGACTATCTCGCACTCGAGAATATGCGCTTTGAGGACCGGCTGAAGGTGGAGTTCGATATCGACGAAGAGACGCTGAAATTGCCCGTGCCCCCCATGATGCTGCAAACGCTGGTCGAAAATGCGATCAAGCATGGCATCAGTAAGCAGATCCATGGCGGTATCGTACGGGTCAGTTCTGCACTGACAAATGATTTTCACATTCTCACCGTGCAGAACACCGGGCTGCTGAATGGCCACCGGAACAGCGAGGGTTTTGGACTTTCCAGCACCACCGATCGCCTGAGTCTCCTCTATGGAAATAAAGCTAAATTTGAGATCAAGCAAGCCGATCCTACCTTGGTGGAAGCCCGCGTGGTGATACCAATGGAGGCTGATTAATAAAACCATTCACATGCGAGCAATTATTATTGACGATGAACGCCTGGCAAGAGCCGAACTGCGGAAGCTGTTGCAGGAATTTCCGGAAGTGGAAATTATCGACGAGGCGGCAAACGCAGAGGAGGGCATCTCCAAGATTGAATCCCTTCAGCCTGATCTTATTTTCCTGGACATCCAGATGCCCGGCAAGACGGGGTTTGATATGCTGGCCTCCCTGGAACGCGCACCACAGGTGATCTTCACCACCGCTTACGATGAGTTTGCCCTCAAGGCCTTTGAAGTAAACGCACTCGATTACCTGCTCAAACCAGTTGAGCCAAAACGCCTGGCTGACGCCATACAGAAGCTTAGCCAGGGCGAACAAAAAGAAAACAAGCAGAATGGTGAGTTTTCCAATAACAGTATCCTGAGCGAGAACGACCAGGTATTCGTCAAGGATGGCGAGCGCTGCTGGTTTGTCAAACTCAGTGATATTCGCCTCTTCGAAAGTGTGGGGAACTATGCAAAGGTGTTCTTCGGGCCCAATAAACCCCTGATACTAAAATCACTCAACGCGCTGGAAGAAAGGTTGGATGAAAAATTCTTTTTTCGCGCCAATCGCAAGCACATTGTCAACCTGCGTATGATCGATAAGATCGAGCCCTATTTCAACGGCGGCCTGCTGCTGGAATTGAAAGGCGGAGAAAAGATCGAAGTGAGCAGGAGACAAACGGTGAAGTTCAAAGAAATGATGAGTCTCTAAGACCTAATAATTATCATTAAATTTTTCTCATGTACAAACTATCATTATTAGTCATCGGCCTGACGGCTGGTGTGGTTTCCTATTGCCAGGATCCGGCTGCGCAGATCAATGCCGACAATGCCAAAAGAATCATCAGCGTACTTGCCGCGGATGAGATGAAAGGCAGGAAGACATTTTCTCCAGAGATAGATAAAGCCGCGGACTTCATTGCTGCCGAGTTCAAGGCAGCAGGTCTTCAACCAGCAAAAGGTGCGAAAGGATTTCTTCAGCCATTTACCATGATGACGGCGAAGCAGACGGAAATCAAAGCAACGGCAAATGGTGCGGAACTGGATGCAAAAAATGTTCTCGTTGTAACAGCAAAGCCTGCCCTTAAGCTGACAGAAGCTTCGAAACTTAAGACGGTTACAATCCCGGCAGGTGCGTCCTTGTTTGAAAAGGCGGTAGAGCTGGCCCACGGTTCAGAATCGACACTGGTATTGGTAGACGAAAGTTTTTCAAAGAATTTCGGCCGCCTGTCTTTTCTGAAAAGAAATTTTTTCGCGATGAAGGCGGACATCGTTTTCCTATTGGCCAATACTGCCCCGGCTACATGGAGCATCGATGTAACCCATGATATCACGATGCAGAAACTGGCAAACGTTGTGGGGATATTGCCCGGCAAATCAAAGAAAGAGGAGTATGTGATCTTCTCCGGTCACTATGATCATATCGGAACCGGCAAGCCTGCCAACGGTGATTCCATTTACAATGGCGCTAATGATGATGCGGCTGGAACAACCGCAGTGATCATGCTGGCTAAGTATTTTGCCACATTGAAAAATAATGAGCGCACGCTGGTGTTTGCCACCTTCACGGCAGAAGAGATCGGTGGTTTTGGTTCTCAATATTTCTCCGAACAATTCAAACCCGATGCAGTGAAAGCGATGTTCAATATAGAGATGATCGGCACAGAGAGTAAATGGGGAAAGAATTCAGCCTACATCACGGGCTTTGATAAAACAGACATGGGTGCGTTATTGCAAAAAAACCTCGAAGGAACGGGTTTTACATTTCACCCTGATCCATACCCGACGCAACAACTGTTTTACCGTTCAGACAATGCAACGCTGGCAAAGCTGGGTGTTCCTGCACATACGATCTCAACGGCAAAGATGGATGGAGAGCCGCACTATCACAAGTTGACCGATCATGTGGAGACACTGGACATGGAAAACATGGCGATGATCATTCGTTCAATCGCACTGAGTTCGAGAAGCATCGTGGCAGGAAAGGATACGCCGTCAAGAGTAAAACCGGAAGATTTGAAGAGATAAGTGTCAGGAAACGCTAACGGGCACAGAATGTATTGCCTCGCTCATTTGCAGAATGAGTGAGGCATCTTTTTCTATAGCATTGCCAACGACGATCACATCGGCACCGGCCTTGCAATTGAGGTAGGCTTTCTCCGGCTCGGTGATGCCGCCGCCGATGATGAGAGGTGTTTCGATTACGCGGGATACAGCGGCAATCATCTGTTCAGAAATAGCGCGTTTGGCACCACTGCCTGCATCCATGTAAATGAGTTTCATGCCGAGCATCTCACCCGCCATAGCGGTACACATCGCAATCTCATTCTTATCAGCAGGAACCGGGGTCGCATTGCTGATGTATGATACCGTTGTTGGGGCACCGCCATCGATCACGATATAACCCGTAGACATGATCTCGAGGCCTGATTGACGAACGATAGGAGCCGATACCACATGCTGACCGATGAGTAATTCCGGATTGCGGCCGGAAATAAGGGAAAGATATAGAAGACCATCGGCGTACTTACTCACCTGCGACGGGCTCCCCGGAAAAAGGATCACCGGAATATCACAGCGTTGCTTGATGTGCTGCACACACTGGTCAAGATGATTGGAAATAACCAGGCTTCCGCCGAGGAAAAAATAGTCAACCTTCGCTTTCACTGACCTGTCCACCACCTCATTGAGAATAGCTGTATCTACCTTGTCAGGATCGATAAGTACGGCAAATGATTTCCTGCCTGCTTTCTTCTTTTCCGTAAGGGTGTTATAGATCATTGACTTCATCCGGTACCGGTTGATTATTGCAAAAATGCGAAAAGTTTTTGGCTTTTAACAGGTTAATTTTCATAGGAGTTATTGCAGATATGGGGCTATACACTAATGTATTCTTGCACACTTCCGGCGTATGACCTGCCGGTGGCTATAGCTTCAAATAGGCTGCCAATTGCAGAATATGGTTGTTTGTTCTTCCGCTGCGGTTCTTTACATATTGATTAAGATACCCGGCCTCCAGATCGATCACCGGATTGATGCGATAGCCCGCTGTCGCATAAAAACGGTTCTGGTCAAAATGCTGCCCGTTCACATTCGCCGTGTTGCCAAAGTTGAAGAATACCTCGTTTTGCAAAGCGGCAAACATCCCTTTTTTGAAACCCGGATCACCATTAAGAGGTTGCACGGCCCGGGCGAAATACCGAATTCTGTTGGCGAAATAGGCATCCTCATTCTTAAGCTCATTGTTCACGACAGTGCTGCGGGAAATAAACCGCTGTTCCAGCCGGAAGCGGTGCGACAGTAAGGTGTGTTTGAATTTTTGTGCAATCAATAGCTGTTGCCATATCCTGTGCTCGGGCGCATAACCTGTCACGCCTGCCACAGTACGGCGGTTATGAATAAATGCATATCCCGCAGTCACCGTGAGCGTATTGTTGAGTTTTACATTCAGACCAACTCTTGCAAGAAAGGTTTGTGTATGTGTTAACTCGTCGCTACCCCGCCATTGGAGATCATTGTGAATGCTTGTTTTTTTTCCTGTTTTAAAAGTATTGAACGTTGCCAACCAACCGGTATGATTTGTTTGTGCATGGATTACGGATGTAAGCAGGAGGGCAAGGATAACTGCAGGTATTTTCATCTGGTAAAATTAACCGTTCGTATTGATAATGGCGCGATAACATACGTTAACCCAACGTGGCCAATTTACCAAATAAAAATTCGGGCTGAATTGATCAAACCGATGTGCAGAAGTTACCTATTCCGCCAGTGCTAAAGGTTTAGGGCGCCAAAGGGGCTTTTCTCCACAGAGTGTGAATATTTGAACGATGGAAAATTCTGATGCACAAAATACTTTCGTAAGGGTCCCGCTCCCGCGGGAAAAACACGGTTCATAAAAATAAATTTTTTTAATTATGGCAAATAAAAAGCAGTCGTCCGCTAAAAGCGGATTGCGGTTTCAGCGTCGGTATACCAACGACACTGTCAGCGTGTTTGATATGTTCGAATACGACTACCGTACCTCTGTCATCAGGAATCCTTCCGGTGAAGTTGTGTTTGAGATGAACAACGTCGAGGTGCCCCGACAGTGGAGCCAGATTGCTACTGATATTCTTGCCCAAAAATATTTCAGGAAAGCGGGTGTGCCACAGCCGGATGGTACTACCGGCAGGGAAACTTCTGCAAAGCAGGTCGCCCATCGGCTTGCCAACTGCTGGCGCATGTGGGGTGAACGATACGGTTATTTTGCAAGCACTGCAGATGCACAGATTTTCTATGAGGAGCTTGTATACTCGATCCTCAACCAGATGTGCGTGCCCAACAGCCCGCAATGGTTCAATACAGGTTTATATGAGAGCTATGGAATAAAAGGAAAACCGCAGGGACATTATTATGTAGATCCGGTTGACGGTGAATTGAAAAAATCAACTTCTGCCTACGAGCGTCCTCAACCTCATGCCTGCTTTATCCTGAGCGTGGATGATGACCTGGTAAATGAAGGTGGCATCATGGATCTCTGGGTCCGGGAGGCAAGGATATTCAAATACGGTTCAGGTGTCGGTACCAATTACTCCAACCTGCGGGGAGAGGGTGAAAAACTCAGCGGCGGTGGCACCTCTTCCGGGCTGATGAGTTTCCTGAAGATTGGTGACCGCGCCGCAGGCGCGATCAAATCCGGCGGTACTACAAGGCGTGCCGCCAAAATGGTCTGCCTGGATCTCGACCACCCGGAGATCGTGGAGTTCATCAATTGGAAAGTGGAAGAAGAAAAAAAAGTAGGCGCTCTTATCAATGCCGGTTATGACAGCGACTATGAGGGCGAAGCATACAAAACCGTCAGCGGTCAGAACTCCAATAACTCTGTTCGCATTCCCAATTCGTTTTTTGAAAAACTCAAAGCGGGTGAAGATTGGGAGCTTAGGGGAAGAATGGATGGACGTGTAATGAAAAAAGTTCCTTCAAAGGAATTGTGGAACCAGATCGCTTATGCCGCCTGGCGCTGTGCGGATCCCGGAACTCAATACAATACGACCATCAATGAATGGCATACCTGCCCTGAAGGCGGCGAGATCCGGGCATCGAATCCCTGCTCGGAATATATGTTCCTTGACAACACTGCCTGCAACCTGGCCTCTGCCAACCTGGTGAAATTTTATGATTCCACAACGAACCAGTTTGACGTGGAAGGGTATGAATATAACTGCAGGTTATGGACAGTGGTATTGGAAATATCTGTGCTGATGGCACAGTTCCCCTCAAGGGAAGTGGCCCAGCTAAGTTATGAATACCGTACACTGGGATTGGGGTATGCCAACCTTGGCACACTGCTTATGCTCAGCGGCATTCCTTACGATAGTGAAGAAGCAAGAGGCATGGCTGCGGCCATCACGGCTATCATGACCGGTACAGCTTATAAGACTTCAGCAGAAATGGCAGAGGTGCTGGGCGCCTTTCCACGGTTTGCAGACAACCGGGAGCATATGATGCGGGTGATGAGAAATCACCGGCTCGCTGCGTATGATGCAGACGAGTATGAAGGATTGAGCCTGCGACCAATGGGACTGAAGGCACAATATTGCCCCGACTACATCCTGAAAGCCGCCTGCAGGGCCTGGGATGATGCAGTGGAGCTGGGCGAAAAATTTGGCTATCGCAATGCACAGGCAACAGTGATCGCACCTACCGGAACAATCGGCCTGGTGATGGATTGCGACACAACCGGCGTAGAGCCTGATTTTGCATTGGTAAAATTCAAAAAGCTTTCCGGTGGCGGCTATTTCAAGATCATCAATCAGTCGGTTCCCACTGCACTGAAAAATCTTGGTTATTCTGAAAAAGAGATCGAAGGCATTATCCGTTATGCTGTAGGAGCGGCCTCTTTCTCCGGGGCACCTTTTATCAATCATCAGACGCTGAGTGAAAAAGGATTAATCGCGGAGGAAATTAAAAAACTCGATGCTGCTGTAGCAGCAGCATTTGACATAGCGTTTGTTTTCAATAAATATTCACTCGGTGAAGAGTGCCTGAAACGCCTTGGATTTACGCCCGAGCAATACAATGATTTCGAATGGAGCCTGTTGGAAGCCCTTGGCTTCACGGAAGAACAAATCGAAGCAGCCAACGACTATGTCTGCGGCACCATGATGATAGAAGGCGCACCCGGACTGAAAAAAGAACACCTCGCTGTATTCGATTGTGCGAATAAATGCGGAAAGAAAGGCCAGCGGTATATACATGCACATGGACACATCCGCATGATGGGTGCAACCCAACCATTTATCAGCGGTGCTATTTCAAAGACGATCAACCTGCCACATGAAGCCAACGTGGATGAGATTGCAGATGCTTACCACCTGAGTTGGGAACTGGGACTGAAGGCCTGCGCCCTTTACCGCGATGGTTCTAAACTTTCACAACCACTGAGTAACAAGTCCGACAAGAAAAAGAAGACGGACGAACCCGCAACAGCAGCAGCAATATCCCCTGCGGCAACCCCGGAATCAAATATCGTGGACCTAGGTCAGCTAACCGTAGAGGAATTGCTTGAAGAAGTGCAGAAGCGTGTGCAGGCATCTCCGGATACAAAGCTGAAACGTAAGCTCGCCAGCATTGTAGAGCGAAGATCATTGCCCGCAAAAAGACGCGGGTTTACTCAAAAGGCGAAGATCAACGGCCAGGCGATCTTCCTGCGTACAGGCGAATACGGCGACGGAACGCTCGGTGAGATCTTCATCGATATGGCAAAAGAAGGCGCAACCATGCGGAGCATGATGAACTGCTTTGCCATCTCGATTTCAATCGGATTGCAATATGGAGTACCGCTTGAAGAGTTCGTTGATAAATTTGCCTTCACCAAATTTGATCCATCCGGATTTGTGGAGCATCCCAACATTCGCTCAACCACATCCATTGTGGACTTCATCTTCCGCGTGCTTGGATATGAATATCTCGGCAGAACCGATCTTGTCCACGTACTTGATAAACCTGAAGTGATGAATACTGGCGCAGATGATTGGGACGATGTACCCTCTGGCCTGGAATACGAGAAAGCACCCGAGCTATCCAGCGTTCGGATCATTGCTCCGGTCAATGGAGGAGTAAAGTCGCAACGCACCACCGGACCAGTAACAAAAGCAGATGGAGGCATGGAGGCTGTCAACGCAGCCGCACGGAACATGCAAAGCGATGCACCTGCCTGCAATGTCTGCGGGCATATCATGATGCGCAGCGGCACTTGCTACAAATGCCTGAATTGCGGCAACCAGGGTGGATGCAATTAAACATGATAATAAAAATTAACCTGTAAAATTTCCCCCGTGCTTCAGAAAGTACGGGGGATTTTACTGTTTAATATGTAAGTGTGTTCAAGTGAAGGGTTGACGCGGGTTTGACGTAGCTGTGAGCCGGGCGAGATCATCAAAAAGTTATCCACTTTTGATAGGGGTATCCTATGAGAAAATTGATCTGCGTTAAGATCAGCGTAAATCCCCTTTCGGATTGTCGCAGAGTTACTTATCAGAAGTACCCGATCTTAGTTTTGTGCGGGAAAGTTTCTCGACAATTGTGGAAATTGTTCCCCCGATTGGTATAATATTTGTCTTAGTTTTAATAAGACCACCAGAACATTTTTGACATGAAAAAAACTGCTTATTAAACCTGTTCCAGTGGTCTCCCGTATCCAATACTCTTTATGACAAAACCTCTGTAAGTATGAAAACCAAAACTCCTTATGTAAAACCTCTACTCTTACTTTTTTGTTTCTTCCTGGTTTCTTCATCTTTCGTTTCTGTCTCTGCTCAATTATTATTTCAAACCAGCTTTGAAGGTTCCAACCCTTTTGCAGGCCTGAGCAGTACGCAGGCCTGTTGCTCGTATTCGGTAGCGGCAAATTCTACTGTCGTGCATGATGGTGCCAAGTCCTTCCGGGCAGAGGTTCGCAGAAATGACCCGGCGGTTTCTTCCGGTTATCGTGCCGAGGTTACGATCCCTTCGGTGAGTGACCAGGGTGACATGTGGTATGGCTATTCAACTTACTTTGAAAATTTTCCCGGTGGCGGTGGTGGTCATGCGCTTCAATGGCACCCAAGCAGCAGCACCGGTAGTGCTACGCTTTCTCTTTGGGTAAATGATGGCAAATTTGACGTTTGTATCAACCCAACGGGCAGCGGCTCTGTAACTCACCAGTCGGGGCCATTGAAAACAATAGTTTCTAACCGCTGGTATGACCTGGTATGGCACGTGAAATGGTCCGGCGGAAGTGATGGTATCATTGACGTTTGGATCGATGGTGAACTCTATTTCAGCTACCGCGGTCCAACTGCTACCACCGGCAGATATTTCAAACTCGGTATGAACCGCTGGAGCATGACCAACGATTGGGTCATTTACTACGATAACCTCAAGGTTGGCCGGGATGTCGATTACAATACAGTAGCTCCGCCCACCAGTGCAGTACCGGCAAACCAACCACCCGTAGCCCGCGCTGGTAACGACATCAGCCTTACACTTCCTACCGTTATCGCGACCCTCGATGCAAGTGGTTCTTCTGATCCTGACGGTTCTATCACCAGCTATTCGTGGTCTCGCATCAGCGGCCCCGCAGGATCCTCCCTGCTGAGCCCGCTTGGCGTAACCACCCTGCTCACTGGCCTCCTGGAAGGAAGCTATTCCTTCAAGCTGACAGTTACAGATAACAACGGCGCTACCGCTTCCGATACAGTAAATGTTAATGTATTGCCGCTGATTCCTCCGCCAAACCAGCCGCCAACAGTAAATGCGGGTAATAATATTTCTGTCACCCTTCCCCAGAACAGTGTTACACTGAACGGTTCTGCTGCAGACAGCGACGGTACAGTGGCCAGTTATCTCTGGACAAGAGTAAGCGGCCCCACTACATTTACATTGGGAAACAGTACCTCAGCCTCTACTACACTGAGCAACCTGGTACAGGGAGTGTATGTGTTCAGGTTAAGGGCAACGGACAATGATGGAGCAACGGCTACCGACGATATCCAGGTGACGGTCAATGCCGCCCCCTCCAATCAGGCGCCGAACGTTTACGCGGGTGATAATTTCTCCATTACACTGCCACAAACTACAGCAACACTGAACGGAACCGCCAGCGACAATGACGGTACGATCACCAACATATCATGGGTGCCCGTTCATGGACCCGCATCAACCATCACCAACACCGGCTCACTGGTAACAAGCGTCACCGGCCTGACGCAGGGCGTTTACGTGTACCGGTTGACGGTGACAGACAACGATGGCGCAACAGCAACAGATACTGTTCAACTGACCGTAAATGCAGCACCTAACCAGCCGCCAACGGTTAATGCCGGTAATGATGTAGTAATGACCCTGCCTGTCAACTCAACTACCCTGAATGGCACCGCGAGTGATCCTGATGGTAACATTGCCTCCTGGTCCTGGTCAAGAGTCAGTGGTCCAACCACCTTCACTTTTGGTTCAGCAAATGCGGCAACCAATACGGTTACCAACCTGGTGCAGGGTATTTATGTATTCCGTCTCACGGTAACCGACAATGCCGGTGCCAGCCGCTCCGATAATGTGCAGGTAACTGTCAACGGTGCCGCACCAACCAACCAACCGCCTACGGTTAGCGCGGGCAATAATATTTCCATTACGCTGCCGGTAAATAACGTAACCCTCAACGGTTCCGCGACAGACAGTGATGGAACGATCGCAGGTTATGGCTGGACAAAGATCAGCGGTCCTGCTGCCTTTGCCATCGCTACGCCCGCCGCTGCCTCCACGTCCGTTACCAGTCTCGTACAAGGTGTCTATGTTTTCCGCCTGACAGCCACAGACAATGACGGAGCAACGGCGCTGGCGGAGGTTACAGTTACTGTAAATGCTGCGCCTCCGGCAAACGTTCCTCCTGTAGCAAACGCAGGTAATAATGTATCTGTCACCCTGCCCATAAACTATACAACGCTTAATGGTTCTGGTACGGACAGTGATGGTAGCATTGCAGGATATGCCTGGACCAGGATAAGCGGTCCTACGACCTTCACACTTGGTAATGCAGCCGCAGCGTCTACGTCGTTGACAAATCTTGTGCAGGGTACGTATGTATTCCGACTGACCGTTCGCGACAACAGCGGCGCAACGGCTACAGATGATGTAACTATTACTGTGAATGCTGCTGTTCCCGTAAATGTTCCACCGGTAGCGCGCGCAGGGAATGATATTGTTCTGACCCTTCCAACATCGGCCACGACGCTCAACGGCAGTGGATCTACAGATCCGGATGGTAACATTGTAACTTATACATGGACCAGGGTGAGCGGACCGAACACGTTCGTGATCGCTTCACCAGGTGCGGCTACATCTGCGCTCTCTGGTCTTGTTCAGGGTGTATACGTATTTCGACTGACAGTTACGGACAACAGCGGCGCAACTGCAACTGACGATGTTGCGATCACCGTGAATGCAGCACCAAATGTACCACCGGTAGCCCGGGCGGGAAATGATATCACCATCACACTCCCCCAAAATACAGCTACTTTGAATGGTTCCGCATCAACCGATGCCAACGGAACGATAACAGGGTATCTCTGGAACAGGATCAGCGGACCATCGTTTGCGATGGCCAATAACAACGCTGCGATCGCTTCATTGAGCTCCCTGCTGGAAGGTGTTTATGTATTCCGCCTTGTGGTGACAGACAACAATGGAGCAACCGATGCAGACACTGTAAAGGTGACCGTCCTGGCGGCTCCTAATCAACCACCGGTTGCCCGCGCAGGTGCCAACATCGAGATCTTGTTGCCACAAGATTCAGTTAGCATCAGCGGCAGCACATCAACGGACCCGGACGGCCTTATTGCGTCATACGAGTGGAACGTGATATCCGGTCCTACGCAGGCGATCATGAGCGGACAAACGACCAGTACCCTGAAACTTTCAGGTCTTGACTTTGGAGAGTACACAGTGAGCCTGAAGGTGACCGATGATGATGGCGCGACATCCACCACAACGGTTCGTGTGTCGGTGAAGACAAATAATGCGGATCGCGTGTATGCAGAGCTGTATCCAAATCCCGCGGTGAGTACGATCAATCTGCGATACATGGTAGTAGGGTTTACGGGTAAGGTCCGGCTGTCGATACTGGATTCGAGGATGCGGGTAGTGAAGGAAGAGACGGTAATGAAGGATTTGTCGCTGCTCACAAAATCGATCGACGTGAGCCGGTTGATGCCTGGCGTATACTTCCTGTATGTCTCCAGAACTGATGGCAAGCGGACGATGCTGAAGTTCGTGAAGCATTAATCGGTTTCGGGAAAATAGCTGAACGGCTGGCGTGTTTGATACATGGCCAGCCGTTTTTTTCTACGCAAAATCGAAAGTTGTCAACCTTTTAAAGGTTGACAACCTTATATGAAAACCCTACTGCCATAACTGTAGTTTTCACGAAATTCTTTCGGTGTACAGCCCTTCTTTTTCTTGAACAACCGGTTGAAATTCGAAATATTATTGAACCCGCAGTTGTATGCCACCTCGGCTACAGATTGTGTCGTATCGATCAGCAGCCTCGATGCATGACCCAACCTCATCTCCAGCAGACTGTCCATGAATGTGATCCCCGTTCTTGTTTTGAAAAACCGGCTGAACGACACATCGGTCATATTCGCCAGGCGTGACACCTCCGTCAGCGATATCGGCTTCTGGAAGTTCTGATTCATGTACTCTATGGCTTTTTCAATGCGCCGGCTGTTGTACGATACCTCCACATTGTTGAACGTAGCGTCCGATAGCGTATGCATATTTCTTGAAATAGAAAGATCATGCAGAATGGAAATCAACTCTAGTACCGAGTCAAAGCCCTGTTTTTGATTCAATGCCATCAGCCGCGGCATGATCAGCTCTGTTGTCTGCCGCGAAAAAAGAATCCCTTTCGCAGATCGTTCAAGCAGGTTTCGGATAAAACTAAGTTGGTTCCGCCGGAGAAATTTTTCATCAAAGAGATCCTTGTGAAACTGGATCGTTATTTCCCTGATCTCCTTGCTGCGGCATTTATGTGTTTGCCATACGTGGGGAAGATTGGAGCCCACCAGTACCAATTCCAGGTCGTCTATTTCTGCAATATGATCACCAACCACCCGCCGGGCACCCCTGGCATTCATGATAAAATTCAGCTCCAGTTCTTCATGGCTATGAAGCGGGAAATCAAACTCTGACTTGACACGGGTAAAAATAGTGAAGCAATCGCTACTCGTCAGCGGCGTGATTTCACGCAAAATATTTTTATTCATGGCTTGGTTTCCTGATAAAATTATAAAAGTTATGATAAAAAAGTATTGTTTTTATAGCGCGTATAATTATTTGCTTCGTGATCTAAATACGCGTTATTGCTATTCCAACTTCCAGTGCCACGGTTTAGTCATAGTAAATAGCATTATAATTAGCTAAAAAAGTACTAGTTGACCGGCTGCGTTGCCTGCTAATTTTGGCAAAACAACTTGCTTTATGAAAAGATTAGTACTGCTACGCGTGCTTTTATTTCTCTTATGCACGGGTACTGCAACCCTGTCTTTTGCACAGGACAGGGTTATCACAGGGATAATTTCTGATCAGACCGGCGCTCCGCTTCCCGGTGCCACCGTAACTCCAAAAGGAAAAAAAATATCCACGACAACCGGCGCCAATGGTGCATTCCGCATTACTGTGACACCGGATGTCAACGTCCTGGTTATTTCCTTTGTCGGCATGAAGGAGCAGGAAGTTTCAATTGATGGCAAATCTGCAATCGTTGCCTCGATGAACCTTGCTGAGAATAACCTGAATGAAGTAGTCGTGATCGGTTATGGAACTACCCGCCGGGCCAATGTCTCATCCTCCATCTCTTCCATTACGGAAAAGGATATCAAAAATCTTCCGGTTGCGGGTATCGATCAGGCATTGCAGGGAAAAGTAGCCGGTGTAACGGTTACCAGCAACGGAGGTCAACCTGGTGGCGGGGTGTCGGTGCGCGTTCGTGGTATCACTTCCGTCAATGGCAATGAACCACTTTACGTCATCGACGGTGTGCCTCTTGTAGCGCAAAGCAACAGTCTCGAACAAAATGTCCTCGGTGGTGGCTCCGGTTCCACCGGGCAGAGCGTATTGGCTACACTGAACCCTGCCGACATAGCCTCCATCGACATCCTCAAAGATGCATCCGCACAGGCGATATACGGCTCGCGTGGTGCAAACGGCGTTGTACTCGTTACCACCAAGAAGGGAAGAAGCGGTGCAGGAAAAATCACCTATGACGCTTATTATGCCTGGCAGGAAATTCCTAAGAAACTGGACGTAATGGATCTCCGCCAAAACGCGCAATACATGAACTCACTTGTTAACGAGATCCGTGCCGTGCCCGGCAGCGGACTTGACAGCATCGGTGAATTTCGAAATCCGGAGAACCTTGGTAAAGGAACCGACTGGCAGGATGAGATATATCAACGTGGTTATATTCAAAGTCACCAATTATCGTTTTCCGGCGGAGCCGATAAAACAAATTATTATTTCTCCGGTGGTTATTTTGACCAGCTTGGTACGCTCATCGAAACCAAGTTTCGCCGCTACAATCTTCGCCTTAGTATCGATCAGCAGGTAAAAAGCTTCCTCCGCGCCGGTATCAGTGCCAATCTTTCCAGGAGCAATCAGAAGATCGGCCTTTCAGACGGCTTTGATGCCGTTACAAGTGTGGTACTCTTTAACAGCCCCGCTTCCCCGGTGAAGGATATTTATGGTAATTTTATTTCACAACAGGTAATTGGCGGTAACCAGTTTGGTAATCCCAATAACCCTGTTGCACTCGCGCAGCTCAGAGATGTGCGCCAGATCGCCACCAAAGCGTTTGGTAATGTGTATGCGGATCTTGATATCATAAAAGGCCTCACGCTGAGAAATGAATTCAATTTCGATTTCAATCTTCGCAGTGGTAAAGCTTTCCAGCCTTACCTGAAGAATGACAGTACCAATGCCACCATCATTTCTCCTTCAAGATTGCGGGAGGAAAGAAACAACAGTATCTACTGGGCTTTCAAAACCTATCTGTCTTACAACAAGAATTTTAATAAACATGGTATCAGTGCAACGCTTGGCCATGAAGCGCAATACAGCCAGTATGATTATATCCAGGTAAACCGTGATAACCTCGTATTGAACCTTCCTTCACTCGCCGCAGGTGCCGGTGGAGATGGATCGGGCGAACAGATCGGTGCTGGTGCGGATAAATGGAAAATGGAATCCTATTTTGCGCGTGCGCGATACAGCTTCGACAACAAATATTCCATCGAGGGAACACTCCGGGCTGATGGCTCATCCAGCTTTGGACCCAATAACCGCTGGGGATATTTCCCTGCCGCTTCCGCATCATGGACCATCACGAATGAATCATTTGCCAAAGGCCTGCGCAATCTTAGCTACCTGAAGCTGCGCGTGGGAACTGGCGCCGTTGGTAACCAGGAAGTAGGTGTGCCCAATGTTTACACCTCCAACATCAACCTTTACCCCACCGCACCATTTGGCCCCGGCGGCCTGCCTGCAAACGTGGAAAATCCCAACCTGAGCTGGGAATCTGTGATCACTTACAATGCAGGTATCGATGCTACCATCATCAACCGCCGCATCGATCTTTCTGTTGATGTATACAAAAAGGTGTCATCCGATATGTTACTTCCTACACAGATCGGCGCGTTCTCCGGTTTGGGACAGGACTACCAGGATATAAAAACACCGATCACCAACGATGGACAGATAACCAACACGGGGATCGACATCAGCCTCACCAGCTACAACATTCAAAAGAAAAACCTGACCTGGAAAACGAGCCTCGTATTCAGCCACTATAAGAACAGGCTCGACTTCCTTAATACACCTGATGCCATCATCAAAGGTGAATTCAATGAATACGGTACCCTCAACCTCGTCACCCTTTCCCGTCAGGGATTGCCGGTTGGTTCATTCTATGGCTATGTCACTGATGGCATTTTCCGTACGATGGATGAGCTGAATAACGGAACCGATTGGGGGCTACCCGTTGAACCTGGAAGACAATGGCTTGGTGATATCCGTTACAAAGACCTGAATGGTGACAAGAAGATCGATGATAAAGATGTGACAGAAATAGGTAATCCGAACCCGAAGTTCACTTTCGGCATGACCAATTCGGTCACCTTCATGAATTTTGATTTCTCCTTATTCATCACCGGCAGTTACGGGGCAAAAATATTCAACTACTCACGCCGCCAGACTGAGGCTATGAACTCGCCTTACAATAACCAACTCACAACGGTGCTCGACAGATATACTGCTGAAAATCCCAATGGCAGTCTGCCCCGGTATAATCAATGGCATAACAACAACCTTCGGATCTCTGACCGGTTCATCGAAGATGGTTCGTATCTGCGCATTCAGAATATCTCAATTGGATACAACCTGCCAAAGAATATCATCAACAAGGCCAGGATCGCCAATGCGCGCGTATATGCTTCGGTTCAGAATCTGAAAACCTTCACTGACTACTCCGGTTATGATCCTGAACTCGGTGCTTTCAACAACAACGTACGGTTCATGAATATCGATAACGGGCACTATCCCAATCCAAGAACATTCACCATCGGAGCAAACATCGAATTCTAAGCATCAAAAAATAAGCTACATGAAAATCAAGATATTTGGTATAGCGTGCATGATAGTTCTGGCCTCCTCCGGATGCAAGAAATCATTCCTCGATAACCCATCAACCGTCTCGCCGACAGTAGATAATTATTACACCACGGCAGAGCAGGTAAACGGTGCTACAGGAATTCTTTACAATTCTGTATGGAATAACTGGTTTGACAAGGCGTTTATTTCCGTTGGAGATGTGTTAGGTGGTACGGTCACCGGTGCGGCAGGCAATGCCCAGTATAACTCCTTTTACAATTTTAATATTCAGAGCACTGACGGTCTCGTATTTGATACATGGAAGTCCTGTTATAAAGCGGCAGGACAGGCATCCGTACTCATCAATACGTTCGAGAAGAAAAAAGCGCAGCTCGGTGACCAGGCATTCCTGAACAATGGAATCGCGGAGGCTAAGTTTATCCGTGCATTTGCCTACTTCTACATCGCCAGGACGTTTGGTGATGTTCCCATCGTAGCCAACCCGGAGCAACTAACTGAGCCTGGCGGTTATCTCGTTCCGAGATATTTCCAGGCCGATGTATTGAAATTTGCTATCGAAGATCTTAAAGTGGCAGAGACACTGCTCCCTGAAGTGCCTGTTCAGGATGGCAGGGTTTCACGCTATGCCGCAAAAGGTATGATGGCGAAGATCTACCTGTACATGAAAGATTATGAGAACGCCCGCCTGAAAGCAAAGGAGGTGATAGATTACTCGACGGCAAATCCATCGCGGGTGGGACTCAACCCCAATTACCTGGGTATGTTCACTTCTTCCACAATCGCCAACCAGAATAATCCCGAAAATCTGTTCTCTCTCCGCTGGCTTACGGCCATGGGCTGGAACGGTGGAAACAGGTACCAGCTTTATGTTGGCCCCCAGCCATTGCTGCGTCCATTGCCTACCGCAGGAAACGGGTACTCGGCTGTTGTTCCATCTCTTGATATGCTGAATCCTTCCACCGGTTATTCATTTGGAGACAATCGCCGGCAATGGTCTGTAATGGAGCATGGCTTCCACAAGGCGGACTGGGTGAACGTGAATTTTCCCGGCGGCTTCACCTATGATACCACTACCAACAATACCGATGATTATAAGATAAAAACCGGAACAAGATCAAACATTCTCAAATATGTAGTGGGACCAAACAGGCCAACGGAGCCAGTGAACACGAATTCGCATAGCCAGATATCAACATACATACTACGGTATGCAGATGTGTTGCTTATCTACGCTGAAGCGGTGCTGGCGGGTGCTGGTTCAACCAGCGATGCACAGGCACTGGCAGCTTACAATGCGGTACGCAACCGCGCTGGTCTTGTCAGCGTGGCTTCATTTACCCTCGACGATCTGCTGCATGAAAGGAAAGTTGAGTTTGCCTACGAGGGGGATTATTGGTTTGATATTCAGCGCCAGGGGTTTGCAAAGGCAAAGCAAATGATCGAAGCACAGGAGCGCGGAACCTATGACGGTAACAAGCAACTGACAAGTTTCAAGGCAACGTTGAGTTCAGAAGCACAACTTTACCTGCCGATTCCGCAATCAGAAACGGTCAGTAATCCAAAACTTCTTGAGCCTGCCATACCATACTATTAATGAAAAAACTGAAACAGTTATGAGACATATAAAATTAGCTATCCTGGTTTTCGGTCTTGCAGGATTGGTAACAACCACTATATCCTCCTGCCGGAAAGAAGAAAAGGCCGGAGCAGAAGCTTCAGCAAACCCGCAGCCATCGCTGATAGACCCGGGAACAGGCGCCGGTAACGACATTGTTACGCTGAAAGGCAGTGGTCTCGGGGACATTGTAAAAGTGGTATTTGATAACGGAAATGTACCCGCCAGCTTCAACCCGGTATTCAATACGGAAAGTGCATTTGTTTTTCGTGTGCCGGACACCGCGAATGGTGGACAGCAGAACATTGTTTTTACAAACCGGATCGGCAAGGAATTCAGTGTTCCTTTCAATGTGATCGCATTACCCAGCATTTCAGAAGTATCCAACTACAACTTCACCGGGGGTACGATCATCACGCTTAAAGGAAATAACCTGCTTGATGTATCGTCAGTCGTGCTTACTGGTGACGGAACGGCGGTGACCATCCTCTCCCAGACAAAAAAGGAATTGGTGATCCAGATGCCGGCAAGCATACTCAACCGGAGCTTCCTGACTATCACCAATGCAACGGGTCCGATAACAACTTCACAGGAGTTCGTTAACCTGGATAAGGCATTCAAATTTTTCACCGACAATTATGCACCCGGTTACCAGGATGCTTCGTGGGGTGATGGCGGATTCATCAGCACTACAGAGTTCAAGTCTGGAACGGCTTCAGTTGGAAAGAAATACGCAGCCGGTAACTGGCACCAGCTTGGATTTGGATGGACAAATACCCCCAACGATGGGTATACCTATCTGTCATTCTGGATCAAGGGCGCATCAAAAAACTATTCACTCTGGATATCCACCCAGACAAGTGTGGGCGGCTTCGCGAGTTTTGAACCAGCTACCAAGATTGATGTACCAGCCAATGTATGGACCTATTTCAAGATACCTGTGAATACGTTGAACCTATGGGCAACTGGTCCGGCATTCAACCAGATCGGCTGGAGAATTCAGGGTCCGGACGGCCAGGATGAAACCTTCTACCTGGATGATGTGATCCTGGTGAAATAACAATGACAAATCTTTTTTGATGTATTTACTTCACGTCTTTTACCTGACCATCTTCCTGCTGACTGGATGCAGCCCTGTCCGTGCGCAGCTGCCGGCAGATCCTGCTGCCACTACGGAGACAGTCAACCTGTACAGGAATATGCATGCGCTTGCGCAGGAGGGCATCATGTTCGGCCACCAGGACGACCTTGCATACGGCGTAGAGTGGAAATACAAGGAGGGCCGCAGCGATGTGAAAGATGCTGCAGGCGACTATCCCGCTGTTTATGGTTGGGAACTGGGCGGTATAGAGCGAGCCGGCCGCAGCGCAAATATTGATGGTGTGCCTTTTGGAAAGATGAAAAAATTCATCCGTGAAGGATATGAACGCGGCGCGGTGATTACGCTGAGTTGGCATACCGACAGCCCTTTCGGCCATGCTAAAGGAGCGTGGGATACAACACATGGCACCGTAGCATCTGTTCTTCCCGGAGGTGCCAATCATACCCTGTACAAAGAGTGGCTGGATAGGGCTGCCACCTTCATTGGCGATCTTAAGGGTAAAAAAGGTGAAGCCATCCCTGTATTGTTCCGGCCATTTCATGAGCATACCGGCAATTGGTTCTGGTGGTGCAGGAATGCCAGCTCGGCGGTCGAGTACGTTACTCTATGGCGATTCACGCATCATTATCTGCAAAACGTTAAGCAATTGCATAACCTTATATGGGTATACAACACCAGCGGAAATTTCAGTAACGAAGCGGAGTTTCTTGAGCGCTATCCTGGTGACGATGTGGTGGATGTATTGAGTTTCGATGCTTACCAATATGGTGATCCAATGCAGGATAAATCTTTTGAGTTAAATACAAATGCGGGCTTGAAAATCATTGGTAAACTGGCAAAAGAAAAAGAGAAACTTTTCGCGCTGGCAGAGACAGGGTATGAAGCTATTCCGTATCCGAAATGGTGGACGGGCACCCTTATGTCCGCGATTGGCGAGAACAGGATATCGTGGGTGCTTGTCTGGCGGAACCATGGCTACCAGGCGGAGTCAAAGAAGATGCATTACTATGCTCCGTACAAAGGCCAGGTATCGCAACCCGACTTCATGGAATTCAATGCCCTCCCGAATATTTTGCTTGAAGAAGAGGTTAGGAAAAAGAACCTATATGATAGTGTTTTATAAGCAGCAATCGTAGACAATGGTTGCGGGTTGATTCTTCATCCTGCAACCTCTTTTTTTCACACGTAGGCATATATTGCTGAAAATAACAGCATGATGAAATTGACCTGGATCGACATCAGCATTCTCGTAGCGTATCTCGTGACGATGGTGCTGGTTGGATGGCATTACCGCAAAAAGGCAAGGGAAAACAAGGATACATACCTCCTGGGTGGCAAAAGCCTTCCCTGGTATAAACTGGGTTTAAGCGATGCCAGTGACATGTTTGATATCAGCGGCACCATGTGGATGGTGGCGATCTGTTTTGTATACGGCCTCAAAAGTATCTGGATACCCTGGCTCTGGCCCGTGTTCAACCAGGTATTCATGATGATGTTTCTGAGCAAATGGCTGCGGCGCAGCAATGCGAATACCGGTGCGGAATGGCTGCAGACAAGGTTCGGTACTGCCGGAAGGGGGGTGCGGGGTTCGCAGGTGATCATCATTGCTTTTGCGCTCATCAGTTGCCTGGGTTTCCTCGCTTATGGTTTTGTGGGCCTGGGTAAGTTCATGGAAATATTTATTCCATTCGACAGCATCCAGCCTTATCTCCCTTTCACGATCTCCCCCGAATATGTACCTCATTTTTATGGCATCGTGTTCACGTTATTTGCAATGTTCTACTCGATCATCGGTGGTTTGCACAGCATCGTCACCGGAGACGTAATCAAGTACATGATCATGACCATCGCGTGTATTGCCATCGCGGTTTTTGCCATGATCCATCTGCAGGGTAAAACACTCAATGTTCCGGAGGGCTGGGATAATCCTTTCTTTGGCTGGAACCTTGACCTGGACTGGTCAGCGATCGCCGCGGAGGCCAATCAGAAAATTGAAAGCGATGGGTACAGTCTTTTTGCTGCCTTCTTCATGATGATGCTGCTGAAAGGTGTGTTTGCTTCCCTGGCAGGACCGGCACCTAATTATGACATGCAGAAGATACTCAGTACCCGCAGCCCGAAGGAAGCAAGCAAGATGACCGGGTTCGTGAGCATCGTGCTGTTGCCCGTTCGCTACAGCATGGTGATAGGTCTGACGGTGTTAGCCTTGCTGTATTACAACCAGCTTTACCTGAAAGGACCCGATGGTATCACTGATTTTGAGCGGGTATTGCCCGCTTCCATCAACACCTTCCTGCCCGTTGGCGTATTGGGTCTGGTTCTTACAGGTTTACTCGGAGCATTCATGGGAACCTTCAGCGGTACACTGAATGCTGCCCAGGCCTACATCATCAATGATATCTATCTGAAATACATCAACCCAAAAGCCAGCAACAGGAAGGTGATATCGATGAATTATATCGTCGGCATACTGGTAGTATCTGTCGGTGTTTTCTTTGGGTTCCTCGCCAGTGATGTGAATACGATTCTTCAATGGATCGTTAACGGGCTATACGGAGGTTATGTGGCTGCCAACTGCCTGAAGTGGTATTGGTGGCGGTTCAATGCAAACGGCTTTTTCTGGGGGATGACGGTTGGTATCCTGGGTGCGATCATGATGAGCCGCGGCATCGAGTGGGCGGTGACAAACGGCTACACAACGGTATCAAACCCGCTTTACTGGTGGCCGTTGTTGTTCGTGATGTCGCTGGCAGCCTGTTTTATCGGCACCTATGCTGCGCCTGCAACGGAAATAACGGTGTTGAAAAATTTTTACCGTACCGTAAAGCCATGGGGTTTCTGGGCGCCGGTACACAAGATCGTGGTGAGCGAAGATCCGACCTTCCAGCGGAACACACGTTTCAGACTGGACATGTTCAACGTCGCCCTCGGCATCATTGCACAATGCTGCCTCACCCTGTTGCCCATGTATGTCGTGTTGTGGATGGAACTGCCATTGTTGATCACGGTAGCCATACTTGTCGTCATCGTCCTTGTGCTGAAACGGACATGGTGGAACAAACTTGAAAATTGAATTGATAATTAACATACCGAATATGGAGAGTACCTTTTATAGCAGACTTGAAGCGTTAGAGCTGGCCCAGGAAGAACTTATAAGCAGGGTAAATGAAATGATCCCCGGCGGAAACGGTGTTTATGTGAGGTATCAAAACCCGGTATTGACGGCGGGCCATACTCCTATATTCTGGCGATATGATCT
>JAEZAM010000140.1 GCA_023430465.1 Bacteroidota bacterium
ATCCTCTCATGTTTGGTTTCCCGCTGGCCGATGATGTCCGTCCGGTTTTTCAGAAACTGGCTATCTATGATCGCACACAAAGCATTTATGCGTCACCGCCACGCACCATCACCACTAAAAACACCGACTCTGGTTACATCGTACCAGGCACACCTGTTGTCAGGACAAGGCTTTCCAAACTGAGCTTTGGTATCCAGGCCTTTGACCGTATGACCGGCTCCACGAACCAGGACGGCATATACTCGGCCTCTCTTTACGTAGATGGAAAACATATCACCGGTTTTGTGATCGACAGCATCTCTTATGACGAAACGGGGTACATGAATGCGCACATCGATTACCCAACGCGTATCGGTGGGGGAGCATATATCCAGCATCTTTCAAAAATGCCCGGTGACCGCACGCGGATATACCGCGGGGAGGGGGATGGAGTTATTGAACTGGCAGATACGCTGCCACGCGCCGTGCGCATCGAGATCAGGGACGCTGCGCAAAATATTTCCGTGCTGAATTTTATCCTCCAGCGTGAACAGGAGGTTGCTGTGGCAAAGCGTACATTTCCCGAAGGGATCATCATCCCCGGCCACCCCGTTCATCTGCACCTGAAAGATTTTGAGCTCGACGCCACCTCCATCGCCGTTTACGATACAGTGAACCTTCAATATGACCGCCTCGAAGCGATGCCTGCGGGGGCGATTTCATACGCACACGTTGTCAACTCAACGCTGATCCCCGTGCATGATACGGTTCAGGTACGACTACTTGTCAATCGTCCGCTGACGACTGCTGAGCAGGGGAAGATCATCATACAGCGTATTTCAGGAAAAGGCAAATCCACCCGTGCAGCACGACATGACCGGGGCTGGGCTGTTGCGCCATTTGGAGATTTTGGCAAATACCAGGCGTTTATTGATCAGACTCCGCCAACCATAAACGGCTTGGGCAAAGGGGATACAGTCAACCTCAGCCCCGTCAACAGGATCGTGTTTACACCAACGGATAATTTTGGGATAGCAGGATTCTCGGCTGAACTTAATGGTCAATGGCTACGTTTTACCAATGATAAGGGACGCTCCTGGATATATGAGTTCGATGAGCGTTGTCCATATGGTGTTCATGAGCTGAAGGTAACGGTAACAGACCTGGCTGGTAATGCCATTACAAAAAGCTGGTGGTTCAAGCGCTACCCGTATACACCTCCACCAAAGAAGAAAGTAACAAAAAAGAAAAAAACTGGCACCAAAGCAAAAACGCCGGTGAGAAAAAAGAAATAATAGCAGCCGCACATTTGGCGGTATGATCAATCAAGATGGCAATTACTTTAAAGAAGGGCGATAAAGCGCCGGATTTTACCGGCATCGACCAGGACGGAAATAAATTTAGTCTCAAGGAAAACAAGGGCCGGAAGATCGCACTCTATTTCTACCCGCAGGACCTTACCGCTACCTGCACCGTGCAGGCCTGCAACCTTCGTGATCATCACCAGGACCTGCAAGTCGCCGGTATCACTATCATTGGTGTAAGCCCCGATGATGCAGCCAAACATCAACGGTTTATTTCGAAGAACAAACTCCCATTCACACTCATTGCAGATACCAATCTGAAGATCTGCAAGAAGTATGGTGTGTGGGAAGAGAAGCAGATGTTTGGACACAAATACATGGGCGTTTTGCGGACTACGTTTATCATCGACGAGAAAGGAAAGATCATCGAAGTAATCACCCGGCCACGTTCCAAACAGCATGCAGCGGAGATACTTGCTGCAATAGAAAACGGTGGATGAGTAAGTGAAGCCGGGCAACTTATCGCGCATTTTTCCCGATAAGGGAGAAAACCAACTATTATGCGCATTCACTTTATCTTCCTTTGCCTTGCCGTTCTTTCGGCTTCCCCTCTCCTTAGCCAGGATGATAGCATACGCCGTTTGTCTGCTGAGCCGGACTATGTGCCCGTTTTCTCATCACCAAAGCACATAAATATCCATACGCCCGAGCTGCTGTCAAAAGGAATACTCGAATTCAGGGTCACCCACAACTTCGGTGATGTAGCCGGAGACAATGGTGGTATCAAGAATTTCTTTGGCCTTGATATGGCATCAGATGTCAGGATCGGTTTTCAGTATGGATTGAGCAAACGCATGAACCTGATTGCTGCACGGACCAAAGGTGCAGGGATGGTGCAACAACTGTACGAAACTGGTATAAAATATTCTATACTGCGCCAGGCCAATGACCGCAGGCATCCATTTGCTCTTACATTTTTTGGAAACATGGTGGCCTCTGCCATGAAGGCAAACCCGGTACCCGAACAGGAAAATTCATTTGACGGCTTCTCCGACCGGATCAGCATGACGGGGCAGTTAATTATGGCGCGCCGCTTCGGTAAAGTAAGCCTGCAGGTAAATCCTACTGTTGTACATCGCAACTATGTAGGGATTGGTGATGACAACACCCTTTTTGCACTGGGCGGTGCCATACGCGTTCCGGTACGCGGTAAGTTCAGTCTCCTCGTTGATTATTCGCATACATTCCGCAGCAGCGCAAGCACCAAATATTTCAAAACACAGGACATCCGTTTTTATGATGCCCTCGGCGTTGGTATTGAAATGCTGACAGCAGGACATGTATTCCACCTGAACTTTACAAACGCTACAGAGATATTGGAAAACCGGTATGTGCCGCGTACGATCACATCGTGGACCAAAGGTCAATACCGCTGGGGATTTACCATCTCCCGCGACTTCGATCTGCTTTGGAAGAAAAGCAGGCGGTAAAATTTGTTCAGCAAGAACAGTTGGTTAAAAACAAAGGGTCTCCGTTTCTACGGGGACCCTTCAGTTTATGATAAGGTAAAGGAATCAGTCGGTAAACCGGCCGCCTGCATTGATCCAGTTTGTTATCTTGTTCTTATCGGCCTGTGACAATGGTGCGCCAGGAGGCATGGAAGAGGGATTGTTATCCACCGCTCTTGCTTTGATCCGATCTTTATTGGCCACTACATTGCAATCCACTGCCCAATTCATCCCACCGTTCGAGTTACCGGCATTGTGACAGCTCACACAATTATTGTCAAGCAATGTTCGCACAGCAGTGAACAAGGGTCCTGCATTTGCAGCAGCAACGGTTACCTGTACCGTGCCCGTACATCCTGCAGCGGTTCGCGCAGTGACGGTATAGTTGCCAGGACCTACACCAGTGAAGTTTCCGCTCGATTGAAAATTGGTACCATCAATGCTATAGGTGATGCCTGCACTGCCTGTAGCTGTGGCAGTGATCGTACCATTGGCTGGTGTCTGGCAGGGGACAGCGCCGGTTGAGGTGGCTGTTACAACAATATTGACGCCAACACAAGCTCCTGGTTCGGTTATAGAAAATGATCTTGTACCGGTACAGCCGTTTGCTGTCTTTGCCGTTACGG
Source organism: Bacteroidota bacterium (assembly GCA_023430465.1). Lineage (GTDB taxonomy): Bacteria > Bacteroidota > Bacteroidia > Chitinophagales > Chitinophagaceae > JAEZAM01. The sequence goes on from JAEZAM010000140.1 coordinate 3,418, forward strand.
TATAATTTCCGGCCGCAAGCCCGGTGAAATTTCCCGATGCCTGAAACGCACCGTTGTTGAGACTGAACGTGATTCCACTGCCGCCGGTTGCAGTGGCGCTGATCGTGCCATCTGTTCCACCGGTTGTGGTTACGTTCGTAGATGTGCCGGCAACGGTAACCGTGACACCAGCGCAGGGATTTGCAGGAGGAGGATCACCACCGCCTTTGCTGCAGGAGTCTGTGATGAAGAATAAGAGTACTAAAACAATAAATGAACTGAGGCGTATCTTTTTCATGTGCGGGAGTTTGCCTGATAATCGCAGATGCTCCGCGCATGGTTGCCCAGCGTTATCTCTTTTCTTTTTTTGTAAACGGATGATACGAGGCCGTCAATAAAAGTCCGTAACTATTGAGTCGGATCTTGCCGTAGCCAATACCGGCTATAGGTAATTTGAAATATGGTTCTGCTGCAAGTGAGAATCGCTTCGACAAATTCGCCTGGTAGCCACCGGAAAGATTGATGACGGAAAACAGGTGACTGTTTTCATTCTTATACCTACTGGTGTAATACGCAGGCTGCCCGGATGAATTTTTGTAGCTATATCCATACGTCTCTTCTTTCATGATGACGGATGAAATGCCGGCTGCTGCAAACCAACTGTTCTTTGGAGATGGCTTGAAACGATACGCCACGGTTACTGGAATTTCAAATACAAGACAATTGGCGTTTACTCTTTGCAGGTTGGAATAGTAATTCCAGAAGTGTGCAGGCGGATGATAGTCCGCCGAGTCAGCGTCATACACTTTCCTCGCTGCATATAAGCCGGTGCGAAGAGTAAACCGTTTGCCAAGATCATAACTCAAACCTGCTCCGAATTGGATCTTAGTGGTACCGGCATTGTTCAATCCTACACTGCTGATGTCCGGTCCAAACGAAACGGTAATAGCGAAAGGCGACGGATTAACCCCAGTACTTTTCTTTTGTGCCAGGATGGAATCGCCCGATTGCATTGAATCGGACACCAGATTTTTTACTTCAGTCCTTCCAACAGCATTATTGACGAGGTTTTCATCCGGGGTTGTTGTAAGACCGGTCTCAGTTGGCTGTAATGTTTTATCGTTGCCGGATCCGGGGCCGCCTTGAACATCCGGCATGTTTTCGGAAACGGGCTTTGCAGTTGCTGAACGTTTTTGAGCTGCTTCTTTTTTTGCCGCCAGTGGTTTGCGGCTGTTTTTCTTCAAGGATGCGGGCGTCGTGTGTGCAATGCCGGAATATGGGTTGTCTATTGATCCTGTTTTGTCAGCAATGGTGATGGGGGACGGGTTTGCTGTAATTTCCCGGACATCATTTTTTACCGCATCACGGGTTGATGAAGTATGCGCCGCTGCAGGATCATTCTCAGACGGTGTGGATCTGCCAGGTGCCGGCTGGGCCGGATTGTTCTGCGAAGCAATGGCCTTACCGGGTACTGGGTTTACACCCGGTACAGGCTGCTGATGGCGGTTACCCGTTAGCAGGATCAACGCGGGGATGAGGAGGCCAAGACCCGCAAGCGTGAACCAGAAGATGATCCCCCTGCGTTTCTTTTTTTCGCGGGGCAGATGGATGTCCAGCACCTTCTCCATTTTATCCCATGCCGCTTCTTCGAAGGGCGGTTCGTTGTGGGAGCCATGGAGTCCCCGGAATTTATTATCAAATTCTTCAGACCACATTTTTTCTTACGATTTCGTTATGCTGAACAAGAATTTTTTGAAGCTGCTTTCTCGCCTTGGCGAGGTTGGATTTGGATGTGCCGGTCGAGATGCCCAGCTCCCGGGATATTTCGTCATGCGAAAAACCCTCGATCACAAAAAGGTTGAACACGGTGCGATACCCTGGTGTGAGGTATTTTATCGCTGCCAGTATTTCATCATAGGAAAGTTTATCCAATACATCCTCATGCGCATCGGGTAACTGGAGATAAGATTCATGAAGGTCAGCCTGGAGCTGATGTTTATGATTTTTCCTGAAACGATCAATGGCTGTGTAGATCATGATCTTCCGCAGCCAGCCCTTGAAGGAGCTGACCATATCCTCATAATGTGGTTTGAATCGGTACATTTCCACAAATACTTTGAGAAAGCCGTCATTCAGAATCTCCAGGGCGTCATCCGGATTGCTGGTATAGCGTTGACAGATGGACATAGCGTAGCCATAGAAAGAGCTGTATATCTTTCGCTGGCTCTCCCGTTCATTCAGGGTGCAGCCCCTGATGTGTTTCTGCAGTTCATCCGTGGACAGCAAAGTGAGGTTGGTTTTATGCTTAATCGGTACAGACCGGGCCAGGGTTGCCTGGTGTCGAATTATTTTTTAGGCTCCAGCCATTCGATCTCCCCCCATCCAAATTCCTCGATAATGGCATGCTCCAGCACGAGGCGGCCTTCCGACGTGACAGCCTTCACAGTCGCTTCGAAGCGGCGGTTACCCTGTCGGAAAATGTATACCTGGTCCTTACTATAAAGTCGGTCATTGTAGGTTTTCAGAATTCTTTCCGGCCCGCGGCGGCAAAGCTCTGTATAGGTTTCATTTACCACTTCGCAGATCTCTTTCGCGAATTTCACCGGGTCGGATTGACTGCCAGTGATCTGTAGCAGTGAAACGGGGTTCGAGAGGTTTTCAGGGAAACTGGATTGGTTAAGATTGATGCCAATGCCCGCGATGGCAAATCGCCATTGGGCTTCACCGTTTAGCCCGGATCGGATGATATTTTCGATGAGTATGCCACCTGCCTTTCTGTCGTGCCAGTAAATATCGTTTGGCCACTTGATACGGGTGGCGTCGCCCGCCCAGTTGCTGAAGGCCTCGGCAACCGCAACGGCAATGGCCGCGCTAAGGTGAAACTGTTGATGAGGGGGGATTTCGGGTTGTATCACAATGCTCATAAGGATAGAGGAGCCAGGTGTGGCCGCCCAGGTTTTACCCCGCTGGCCTTTACCCAATTCCTGTTCCCTTGCGAAAAATACTTCCCCGTGCCGTGTCAAACCCGCATATGCCTTGCTAAGGGCATAATTGTTGGTACTGTCTACAGTATCAAGCTCGTTAAAAGGCTCGCCAAGGGCTCCGCAAACCGGCAGTTCTGGCAATTAATTGCTATTTTTGAGCAAAGTAACTGGATTCCTGCAGCACTTCCGGGGTTTTCAGCCGATCGGGCTAAAAAACCGCCTGTTGCGTTGCATTTTTCATATCACAAAACATTAGATTATTGGAACAACTTGCATCACTTAATACTCGCCAGAAAACCAGCGTCCGCCTGACGCAGCGTTCAAAGATCATCAAGACAATCATTGCAGCTATCCAGGAAAAGAAAGGCGAGAACATCATTTCACTTGATCTGAAAAAAATCAACGAAGCGGTTGCCGATTACTTCATCATCTGTGAAGCTGGCAGCCAGCCCCAGGTGCGTGCCATCGCTGAACATGTCGAGCACCAGGTGGCCTCGCTGTGCGGTGAAAAACCTTATCATCACGAAGGCTTTCAATCCCTCCAATGGGTACTGATCGACTATGTAAATGTGGTGGTGCATGTAATGCTTCCTGAAAATCGTAAGTTTTATAAACTCGAGGAAATGTGGAGTGATGCTGCTGCTTCCAGCCACGAGGAATAAATGTTAAATACGGCCTTTTTCAAACTTTTTGTCTCAATTATTATTAAATAGCAGGAATACCAAAATAATATGTCGCAGGAACCATCCTATAATAAAAAGGAAAAACTCAACAGGCCACGCATTACCCGACCGGGTGAAGACCCGAATCAGCCTCCGCGCAAAGGTCCCAAATTCAGCATCTACTGGATCTATGCACTGATCATTGCGGTATTGATCGGTTTCCAGCTATTTCCCCCTTTCAACGGAAGTGTGAAGGAGATCGACCAGGATATGTTCATCGAAATGATGCGCAAGGGAGATGTCAAAGATTATACTGTTGTCAGCAACCGCAACAAGGTGAATGTTACATTGAATCCCAACAGCAAAGCTGCTTACGAGGGGCCGCTCAATGTAAAATTTGGCAACAAGGATAAAGACCATCTTTTCTTCTCTATCGTATCCGGTGACTCCTTCAAGGATGACATGCGGAAATTCTACGAAGACAATCCCAATATCAAAGACGTTGGTAAGGTGCGCACCGAAAGCGACTGGCTGAGTAAATCTGTTTCTTTCCTCATACCCGTATTGCTGTTCGTTGGTCTCTGGATTCTGCTGATGCGTAAAATGGGTGGTGGCGCCGGTGGCGGTGCCGGACCCGGAGGTATTTTCAACATCGGTAAGTCAAAGGCAACTCTTTTCGATAAAGGCACCAAGGTCAATATCACGTTTGCCGATGTTGCCGGCCTCGATGAGGCTAAAGTGGAAGTAATGGAAATTGTGGACTTCCTGAAAAGTCCGAAAAAATACACCGCACTTGGCGGTAAGATCCCCAAGGGTGCGCTGCTGGTAGGTCCTCCCGGAACCGGTAAGACCCTGCTGGCGAAAGCCATGGCAGGTGAGGCCCAGGTGCCGTTCTTCAGCCTTAGCGGATCTGATTTCGTGGAAATGTTCGTAGGCGTGGGTGCAAGCCGTGTGCGTGATCTTTTCAAACAGGCACGTGAAAAAGCTCCGTGTATCATCTTTATCGATGAGATCGATGCCATTGGCCGTGCAAGAGGAAAGAATGTGATGATGAGCAATGACGAGCGTGAAAGCACCCTCAACCAACTGCTCGTGGAAATGGATGGTTTTGGTACGGATACAGGCATCATTGTCCTTGCCGCTACCAACCGTCCTGATGTACTTGATACGGCCCTGCTCCGTCCTGGTCGTTTCGACCGCCAGATCACTATCGACAAACCCGATGTAAAAGGCCGTGAAGCTATTTTCAAAGTTCACCTGAAGCCGATCAAAGTTTCTGAAACACTCGATATACACAAGCTTGCAGAACAAACACCTGGTTTTGCCGGTGCTGATATTGCCAATGTATGTAATGAAGCCGCCCTGATCGCCGCGCGTAAGGGAAAAGAAGCGGTGGATATGGCCGATTTCCAGGATGCCGTTGACCGCGTGATCGGTGGTCTGGAAAAGAAAAACAAGATCATCTCCCCCGATGAAAAGCGGATCATCGCTTACCATGAAGCCGGACATGCGATCTGTGGCTGGTTCCTCGAGCATGCCTACCCGCTTCTGAAGGTTACCATCGTACCAAGAGGTACAGCCGCACTGGGGTATGCTCAATACACGCCAAAGGAACAATACCTCTACAATACCGATCAACTGAAAGATCAGATCTGTATGACCCTTGGTGGCCGCGCCAGTGAAGATATTTTCTTTGGAAAAATATCAACCGGTGCGCAGAATGACCTCCAGCAGATTACGCGTATCGCCTATGCGATGGTGACGGTATATGGGATGAATGATAAAGTCGGTAACATCAGTTACTATGATCCTCAATCGGAAAACACCTTCACCAAGCCTTACTCAGAAGCTACATCACGCATCATTGATGAGGAGGTGCGTATCCTGCTGGATGATGCTTACCAGCGTACAAAAGCCCTGCTGAGCGAAAGAAAAATGGAAGTGGAAAAACTCGCCGAGGCTCTTCTTGAAAAAGAAGTGCTGTTCCAAAGTGATGTGGAAGCCCTGATCGGGAAAAGGCCTTTTGAGGAAAAGAAGCCGCTGACCGAGGATACTACACCGGAACTTAATCACCCGGATACAGGTGAGATCTCCGCCGGTGTGCCACCTTATGACAGCGATGTAACCAACAAGGCATTACCTTCATAAAATTCCAGGCAGAAATACTGAACAATGAGCATTTCTCCCGCAAAAGAAAACATACTGAAAAGAATAAGGAAGGCGTTGAGTCAATCAACGCCTCTTCCTTTTCCCAAAAGTGAAGGCGTAGAGACCGTGTTTCATCGTTCGGCACAGGAGCCTGAGATAGAATTTGCGGAGCAGTTCACAAAATTGCAGGGGCGTTTCATCTATTGCATCAACCAGCAGGAACTGGCTTTCCAGCTTGGCAGTCTCATCCGGAAGATGGACTGGCAAAAGGTTTATTGCATCGAGGACCGCCTACTGCAACAAATCGGTCCGCAGCTTGACGGGCGACTGGTGCAGGATGACCTCCCCGGTTGTGACGTGTCTGTAACGGGCTGCGAATTCCTGGTTGCACGAACAGGATCTATCGTCATGAGTGCTGCGCAACAGTCAGGCCGTAACACCAGTGTTTATGCGCCCATTCATATCTGCATCGCATTTTCAAACCAGCTTGTTTATGATGTAAAAGATGCGCTGGTGAATATACGGGAGCGCTACGGCGAGCAGTTACCTTCCCTGATAACTTTTGCCACAGGCCCCAGCCGCACCGCTGATATCGAGAAAACATTGGTTGTGGGCGTCCACGGGCCAAAGGAAGTTTATGTTTTCCTTGTTGAATCCTGAATGAATATGCAGCGCGCATCGTAATTTCATGGCATGACGAACGCAGCCATCAAATCTCTCTTTGTCTATGGTTCACTGAGAAGCGGTTTCAAAAGCCCCGCCTACGAATACATAAGCCGGTATTTTACCCTGGCAGGTGTTGGAAAGGTAGAGGGTGCACTTTATGACATGGGTAACTACCCCGCTGGTGTACCCGGTGCAGGAAGTTTTATCATAGGTGAATTGTATACCGTAAATGAACCGGCTGAACTATCCTGGGCGCTTGGCCAGTTGGATGACTATGAAGGGTTGAGCACGGAGGAAGGCGAACAGCAACTGTTCCGGAGAGAGGATGTCAATGTATTCATCGACGGGCAGAAGGTCCCCGCCTGGATATACTGGTACAATGGCGCGGTAGAAGGTCGGCCACTGATCCCCTCCGGTGACCTGCTGGAGTACATCCGGTTGAAATCATCTTCCCAATAACCCTACAAGAACATGTTGACGCTAATTTCGCACTGATGGACCTGAAAACGGGTAACATATACTTTCTCTCTGATTTCCACCTGGGCGCTCCCAATCTCGCGGCCAGCCTTGAACGTGAAAAGATCATTGTTTCTTTCCTTGAATCAATACGCCATGATGCCGCCGTCATCTTTATCGTTGGTGATATGTTTGACTTCTGGTATGAATACCGGCAGGTGGTGCCAAAGGGCTACGTGCGGCTGCTGGGCAAACTCGCCGAATTGTCGGATGCGGGCATACAGCTACATTTTTTTGTAGGCAATCATGATATGTGGATGCGGGATTATTTTCAGACCGAAATGAATATTCCCGTTTACTATGAACCACGGGAGTTCGAGTTTTCCGGTAAAAAATTCCTGGTGGGTCATGGTGATGGCCTGGGGCCCGGGGACCATGGATACAAGCGGTTGAAGAAGGTGTTTCGCAATCCTGTTTGCCAGTGGCTGTTCGGCATCCTGCCGCCAGTGGTGGGCATGGGAATAGCCAATTATATGAGCCGTCGTAGCCGAGCGCAGACGGGTGCTTCGGAAGAAACCTTTCTTGGTGAGGATAAGGAATGGCTGATCATTTACTGCAAAGAGCAGCTCGCCAAAAATAATTTTGATTTTTTTGTGTTTGGCCATAGACACCTGCCCATTGATTTTCGTCTACCAGGTGGTGCGCGGTACATCAACCTCGGTGATTGGATCCGGTATTACACCTATGCCGTATTTGATGGCCAGGCAATGGAGCTGAAATCATTCCGCGCACAGGGTCACAAAATAATTCGCAATCAATGATCTTACGTATCCTGATATTCCTGCTTGCCTGCACTTCAACAGGAACCCTGTCGGCCCAGCAGGATACTTCATTCCGGTTTCTACGGGCCATCCAGGGGGATATTGTATCCTTTACGGTAGACAACCTGGATAACGTTTACCTGCTGAGCAGCACCAACCAGGTTAAAAAGCTGAATGCAAATGGTGATTCCGTGGCGGTATTCAATGATGTGAAAAAATACGGCCAGGCTACACTCATCGATGTTTCAAATCCGCTGAAGATTTTGCTCTATTACCGCGATTTTGCGACGATTGTCGTACTCGATCGGTTTTTCAATGTGAGGAATACGATCGATCTGCGGCGGCAGAATATACTGCAGGTAAAAGCGATCGGCCAGTCTTATGACAACCGCATCTGGGTATATGATGAAGTGGAAAATAAACTGAAGAAGATCGAAGAAGATGGTAAACTGATCTTTGAAACACCGGATTTCCGGCAGCTTTTCGGTGAGGCACCTGTACCGCAGAAACTGTATGACCAGGACCAATATGTTTATCTCTACGATTCCCTCCAGGCCGTATTTGTATTTGACTACTATGGCGCATTGAAAAACAAGATTCTCGTCACCCGCTGGCAGAACTTCAAGGTGGCAGGTAAATATATTTTTGGGTCAATGAAAGATAAATTGTTCCGGTACGATATCCGCACCTACCGGGTGGATGAATGGAAACTGCCGGACGAATTATACCGCAGCAATGCCTTCAATTTTTCCTCCACCAGATTATATGCACTGAAAAAGGATGTACTCGAAATTTACTCGTTGAGATAGATTCCCTCCGCAGGATTCAATAATTTTGCGCACAACCCGATAGGCATGAATGAATTTCTTGACCAGGTTTGGCTCGATAATACTCTGAGGAGTTACCTGGTGGTGATTGGCGTGATTCTCTTTATCATCCTGGTAAAGCGGTACGTGGCGCAAACCATTGCCACAATCCTGTTCCAGTTTGTCAAACGTGTATGGAAAGACGTAGATAAGAAATCATTCACCAGCCTTGTAACACGCCCGCTGGCGGTCTTTCTTGTCACGCTTGTTGCCATCGCAACGTTGCACAAATTGAAATTTCCGGCGGTACTGGATGTGGACGTTTACCGGGTCACACTCAAAACCCTGCTGCATAGCCTCGCATCGCTCATCCTCGTGCTGGCATTCATCCGGCTCCTGCTTCGCATGATCGATTTCATAGCGATCATTCTCCATATACGGGCCGACAGAACACATGATACTACCGACAACCAACTGGTGGTTTTCTTCAAGGATTTTTTCAAGGTCATCATTGGTGTTATCGGGCTGCTGATGATACTTAAATTCTCGTTCGGGCTTGATATCGGGAATCTCCTCACCGGCCTCAGCATCGTGGGTGCAGCCATCGCGCTTGCCCTCCGGGAAAGCCTGGAGAACCTCATCGCTTCCTTCATTATTTTCTTTGATAAACCTTTCAGCACGGGTGATGTAGTGAAGGTGCATAATTTCACCGGCACGGTGGAGAAGATCGGATTACGAAGTACGCGGATACGTACTGATCAGAAAACATTCATCACAGTTCCGAACAAGCAAATGGTGGACAGCATTCTTGACAACCTTTCCCAGCGTACCCAACGCAAAGGAGAGCTGAGGCTGGAGCTCGGGCCAACTACACCTTCGGGCACTGTGAGGGAATTCATAATGGAAGTGAAAGCAATCCTCAACCGCCCGGAGATCGAAGGTTCCGGCGTGATTCTAAATGACATCACCTCTTCAGCGCTTACGGTCAACGTTGATTATTTTACCGGTCCTGTTACCCAGCAGGAGTTCAATGATGTGAAGGAAGACATCAATTTCCGCGTGCTGCAGCTCCTGGAAACTCTTCAAATCGAGGTGGCAGGCGCGGCAACAGATGTCAAGATCATTTCGTCCCCTGCAGGATAAGGGAGAGGTCCTTATCATAAAGTCCGCTGCTGCCGTATTCCACAACACGACCAAGCTCACGACCATTCTTCAATACGATGATTGTCGGTACATTTTTGACAGAGAAGGTTTCCGTCAGGTTTCCCGGTGCTTTCTTATTTCGGTCGGTGCCGATCATGGAAACATTGGTTGCGGGATAACCGGCTGCCTGCAGAAGGGAGAAGAAGCGCGGAATGACAAAATGTGAATCTTCGCACCAGGTGCCCATGAAAACCATGAAGCGAATGGAATCAGCCTGGGCTTTTATGCCTGCCACTGCCGCAGCATTGGGTGTATAGGATGATTTATTGGCCGCCCACCACTTCATTGCAGTGTCTGACTCAATCAATTCGCCCGAGATGATCCCTTTATAATATTTTCCCTGGTTATCCGTAACTACTTCATAAGACTGTGCGAAACCGGCCTGGAACAGGGCCACGCAAAAAAGAAGAAAAGCGATTCTTTTCATATAATAAATGATGTAAAACTGGTCTGACGAACCAAAGTTCACAAAGGTTGTCACAGGTATGCTTTTAATTCAAGCAAAAATCCTTTGATCTTTTCCAGCGACTGGATCATGGCAAACTTTTCATCCACTTTTTTATTGTTGCGAAGAAAATCCTTTGCGCCTTCTATGGTAAATTTCCTGCGGCGGAGCAGGTCATAGATCAATACCAGGTTCTTGACGTCCACGGGCCGGAAGAAACGATCGCCCTTGCGGTTCTTCCTCGGTTTGAGAATATCAAACTCGGTTTCCCAGTAGCGTATCAGCGACTGATTCTCGCGGAACATCTGTGCTACTTCCCCAATGGAATAGTATTGCTTTTGAAACAGGACCTCATCATCGGGCACCTCCACCAGGTCCACACGGGCACTGATATCTTTTAGTGACCGGCGACCGCGGCTGTTGAGTATCGCAGGTGCCTGCAATGGTTCCTGCTGCTCCTCCACCATGGCAACGGCAGGCGCAGGTACAAGGTCGATGTCCCTGATCACTTCCGGTTCCGGTGTTGGGGCGGGAACGGGTTCTGGCACCGGAAGGGCAGCAGGCTTTACTTCCGGTTCAGGAACAGCATCAAAATCAAAGGTTATTTGTGTCAGGGATTTACTCATGCCTTGCAACAAAGATACAGCTCAGGCCTGCTCTGCGGCAAAGCCCGTACCAACTGTGGACAATTACCCGTTAATCAAAACTTTGGTTGGAAGCAGCAGCCTGTTTTAACAATCGCTCGAACTGATCAGGTGTAAGATCATTGTAGAAGAAGTAGACGGGATCGATCTTGTTGTTGTTTTTACGTACCTCGTAATGGCAGTGCGGACCGGTGGATTTGCCAGTACTGCCCACCCAGCCAATCACCTCACCGCGCTTAACGGCCTGGCCCTGTCGCGACTTCACCTTTACCATGTGACCGTAAAGTGTTTCATAACCATAACCGTGACGAATGATCACGTGGTTGCCATACCCGTTACCAACATTGCCCGATACAGCAACTGTACCATCGGCCGTGGCATAGATTGGTGTTCCCTGGGGTGCTGCAAAGTCGAGCCCGGCATGCATTTTAACGGTCTTGTAGACCGGGTCGATGCGATAACCGAAACCGGAGGCAATGCGGGAAAGATCTTTATTACTTACGGGTTGGATAGCGGGCGTATGTGCGAGCAGTTGCTCTTTGTTCTTTATGAGGCCGTCGATTTCATTATAGGAGTTGGTCTGCACCTGTATGCGATTGGCCAGATTCCGCAGGCTCTGCATGATGGAGTTCAGCAGTTCATTGTTCGCCATACCTTCCACGGTTGCAATCTCCTGCTCGATCTCGATCTCTTTAGCGCGGGCACTGTCAGGGATGGGATTGGCTTCAAAAATGGAGCGATAGACGTTGTTATCCCTTTTTTCCAGCTCTTTCATCTGCTGATCCAGTTCACTCAATGCTTCTTTGAGATCTGCATACCTGTCGGCGAGCTGTTCATTACGCGCACGAAGGATCCGCTCATTTGGCGAGCCGACAAATTGAAAGGCAAAATAGGAAATAAGAGCGGCGGTGACTATTGCCGCGGCGATGAAGCCGAAAACGCGGAGCAGCTTGACACGCAATGGAACCTCGAGTTTCTCATAGCGTAGTGTATTGGTATTATAGTAATATTTGATTTTTTTCATGACAAAGCTTCGTTTCGCCTTGTTTTCACCGGGTACAAATGCCGTCTGTTTCTTTACCTTTGCGCTCGGCCGCTGCGTTTGAACGAGGCGGCTTCCTGTTGAAACAGGGGTGCTGACAAATATAGCGCCTATATCAGCAAAAATCAACCCAATTATAGCGGGCTGCGGATGATGCGTAGAAACGCTTCTCCGGGACAGCAAAAACACGATTTGAAAATGACTTCATCCGAGATACGCAGGCAGTTCCTTGAGTTCTTTCGCGCGCGGCAGCATGCCATTGTTCCGTCTGCACCTATCGTTATCAAGAATGATCCCACACTCATGTTCACCAATGCCGGGATGAACCAGTTCAAGGATATTTTCCTGGGCAACAAACCCGCCGTGGACAAACGCATCGCCGATACACAAAAATGTCTTCGCGTCAGCGGCAAGCACAACGACCTCGAAGAAGTGGGCGTTGACACCTATCATCACACCATGTTTGAAATGCTGGGCAACTGGAGCTTCGGTGATTATTTCAAAAAAGAAGCGATACAGTGGAGCTGGGAATTGCTGACAGATGTTTACAAGCTGGACAAAGATCGCCTCTATGTAACCATTTTTGAAGGAGATCAGAAAGAAGGGCTTCCCAGAGATGAAGAAGCATACAATGAATGGAAAAAATACATCGCACCGGAAAGAATACTCGAGGGAAATAAAAAAGATAATTTCTGGGAAATGGGTGACACCGGGCCTTGCGGACCATGCACCGAGATACATGTCGATTGCCGCCCGGATGATGAAAGAAAACAGAAAGACGGAAAGGAACTGGTGAACAATGATCATCCACAGGTGATTGAAATATGGAACAATGTATTCATGCAGTTCAATCGCTTGAAGGATGGATCGCTTCAGCTATTGCCGGCTCAGCACGTAGATACAGGTATGGGTTTCGAGCGACTGGTCCGCGTCATACAGGGAAAGCAGAGCAATTACGACACAGATATATTTACCGGCACCATTGCTGAGATATCCCGGATAACAAATAAGGCATATGATTTTGGTGATTCACGCCAGGCCATTGCTTTCCGCGTGATCGCTGATCATATCCGCGCCATCAGCTTTACCATTGCAGATGGTCAGTTGCCATCCAGCACCGGCGCAGGATATGTAATCCGCCGCATCTTACGCCGTGCAGTTCGTTACTATTATTCCTACCTGGATCATAAGCAGCCGCTATTGTTTCAATTGGTACCCGTGCTGGCTCAGCAGTTTGCAGATGTGTTTCCCGAGTTGCAGCAGCAAAAAGAATTCGTCAGCAGGGTGCTTCGGGAAGAAGAAGAGGCTTTTCTGCGAACACTGGAGAAAGGTCTTCGCAGAATGGATGATATCATCCGTGAGCACACCAGCGCAGGAAACAAAGCCATACCCGGCAACAGCGCGTTTGAATTATACGACACCTACGGTTTTCCAGCTGACCTTACGCGGCTCATTGCTGGCGAGAACGGCCTTACCATAGATGAGCCGGGATTTGAAGCGGAAATGAAAAAGCAAAAAGACCGCTCCCGTGCGGCTACAGCGGTGGATACGGAAGACTGGGTGGAGCTGATACCGGGAAATAAAAACAGGTTTGTTGGCTACTCGCAACTCGTTGCGGATACGAAGGTCACGCGTTACCGGAAAATAAAAGCAAAAGGAAAAGAGCAGTACCAGCTTGTGCTTGCAGAAACGCCATTTTATGCAGAAAGCGGCGGACAGGTGGGCGATACAGGCACCCTCGCTTTCGGCGAAGAGGTGGTAAAGGTGACTGATACAAAAAAAGAAAATGACCTAATAATTCAATTCACTGATACACTGCCCGCAGATATCAATTTGCCGGTGATCGCAAAAGTGAATGAGCGTGTGCGTTCAGCAACCTGTAATAATCATACGGCCACACATCTGCTTCACGCTGCGTTGCGGCGTATACTTGGTACGCATGTCACTCAAAAAGGTTCACTGGTGTCGGGAGATGTGTTGCGGTTCGACTTTGCTCATTTCTCCAAAACAACCGACGAAGAACTCCGCCAGGTTGAATTGCTGATCAATGAAAAGATCCGTGAGGACATATCCGTTGATATCCGCGAAGTAAAAAAGGAGGAAGCTACAGCAGCGGGAGCCATGGCATTGTTTGGTGAGAAATATGGCGATGTTGTACGCATGGTTACGATTGACCCGGCCTGGTCAGTGGAATTGTGTGGTGGTACACACGTGCGCTCAACTGGTATGATTGGTTTGCTGGTGATCACTGCGGAATCTGCAGTGGCAGCCGGCGTAAGGAGGATCGAGGCATTGACGGGAGCTGCGGCCATCGAATATGTCACCGGCAGATTGCAACAGGTAAAGGCCATCAATGAGCTCCTGAAAACGAAAGAGCCGCTGCGTGCGGTGGAAAAACTGCTGGATGATAAAGCGCAACTGGAAAAGCGCCTGGAAAAAGCCGATGCAAGGCAGATCCATCACCTCGCTGCCCAGCTTGCAGCAGAAGCAGAGAAAGTGAAAGGCTATTCATTTATCGGAAAGCAGGTAGAAGTAGAGTCGGCAGACTGGTTAAGAAAATTGCTGACCGAGATAAAATCATTGCAGCCTGAACATTTCGCGGTACTGACGGCAGTGATCAATGGAAAGCCCTTTGTAGCTGTAGGTATGTCTGAAGCTGTATTGGCTGCGATCGGTCGGGATGCGGGCCAGATCATCCGTGACCAGGTTAGTCCCATCATTGGCGGAGGCGGCGGTGGTCAAAAAACCCTGGCAACGGCCGGAGGGCAGGATGCAGCTAAACTGGGTGATGTTATTCCGGCGATCAGGAAATTACTTTGATCAGAAAGGGAGGCGTTCCTCCTTTTTCTTTTTTTCCATACCATATTGCCGTGATTCAAGGTATATGCTGAGCGCATATACGATAACAGCGCTGCATAGCAGAATGCAGCCAATGGATAGAATTTTCATCATAAGGCGTCGTAGTTTGGTAGCATGTCAAAAATGCTGAATATTCTGGATATTTCCGCTTATTTGAGGGATGAAAAACCCTTAGGATAATTACGTGCTTCCTGGGAGATTTTGACGGGATAGCGGAACTTCATTTATCCAGGAATGGCCGCCAGCCCTCCTTTACTGTCGCCGAAACCTGCTGCGGAAATTACCGTCTGTCAAGAAGATCGCGCCTTCCGGATTTAACATTTCCGAAATGTTTCGTATTTCGGGAAATGTGTTTATATTTGATCTACGAAGAAAAACGTAGATAAAATAAATCATTCAATTATGCAAAAGGGTCTGAAAAAAATCTGCCTCACCGTACTCACGGCGGCTGCACTTACTGCACCGGTAGCCATCCTCGCTCAGGATGGACAGGAAAAAGGAAAAAAGGAAAAGAAGGAAGGAGAACAAATCACCATATTCCGCACTGGTGATACCAACGAAAAGCTGGTGGTGGAAGTTGTTGGTGATAAAATAACGGTAAACGGCAAGGAAGTGAAAGAAGGCGACAACGATGGGTTGCGGATCAGCCGCCATAAGATCAAAGATGTATATACCTATGGAGGCGCCAATGTGTATGCTCCGTCCAGGAACGTATTTATGTCTACCCTGGATGAAAACCGCGCCATGCTGGGTGTTACCACTGATAAAGACGAAAAAGGTGCTTTGATCAAATCAGTAAGCAAGGAAAGTGCTGCGGAAAAGGCAGGGCTGAAAGAAGGGGATATCATTACCCGCATAGGAGACAAAAAGATTGCTGAGCCGGATGACCTTTCGAAGGCGGTCCGTGAGCAGAAGCCGGGTGACAAGGTTATCGTGACCTATCTCCGCGATAAAAAAGAGCAGAAGGTGACCGCCGAGCTCACAAAGTGGAAAGGTGTATCCATCTTCAATGCAGAAGGACAGAATTTCAACTTTAATATGCCCGAGTTCGATTTTGACCTGGCAGTTCCGAATCCGCCAAGAACCCCGCGGGCACCGCGCGTAAGCATGCGTGGTTTTGACTGGGAGCCCAGCCCTAAACTCGGCCTCACTGTTCAGGATTCAGAAGATGGCAAGGGCGTAAATGTGCTCGAAGTGGATGAAGACGGCAACGCCGCCAAGGCAGGCATAAAAGAAGATGACGTGATCACCGAGGTAGATGGAAAAGCAGTGAACAGTGCTGATGAAGTATCCAGGATCATGAAGGAAAGCAAGACAAAGACCAGCGTTAAATTCAAATACCAGCGCAAGGGTAAAACAGAAACGGTTGACGTGAAGATTCCGAAGAAATTGAAGACGGCGGATCTTTGATCCGTTTAAGTGAATAGGCGAGGCGCCCCGTAGTTCGGGGCGCCTTTCTTTTTAACACCCGCCCGGCTTAAAATCATCTATTTTTGCGAACCCGGATGGAACATTCACAGAAATACGAGATCGTAATTGGGCTGGAAGTCCACGCACAATTACTCACCGCCACAAAGCTGTTCGCCGGTGATGATATCGCCTATGGGGCTGCGCCCAATACGCAGGTAAGTGCGATCACGCTGGCACACCCCGGCACTTTGCCCCGCACTAACCGCAGTGCCGTCCGGCTGGCCGTCACGCTCGGCCTCGCTTGTGAATGCGAGATTGAGCGGGTAAACTATTTCGCCCGCAAAAACTATTTCTATCCCGATCTTCCAAAGGGTTACCAGATATCCCAGCATACCACACCTATTTGCAAGGGAGGAAAAATATTTATCCGCACTGAAAAGGGGGAACGGTTTATAAAGCTGAACCGTATCCACATGGAAGAGGACGCCGGGAAGAGTATCCATGACATAAGTGAAGAATATAGCTCCATCGATTTCAACCGGGCAGGAACACCGCTGCTCGAGATCGTGACCGAACCTGACCTTCACAGTGCTGCAGAAGTATCTGCCTACCTGACTGAACTGCGACGGATGCTCCGGTATCTCAATGTTTGCGATGGCAACATGGAGGAAGGAAGCATGCGCTGCGATGTGAATATTTCCGCCAGGCCGACCGGTGCCCGCGAACTTGGTACGAAGGTGGAGATCAAAAATCTCAATTCCATCCGCAATGCCCGCCGCGCGGTGGAGGCTGAATCAGCAAGGCTGACAGAGCTGCTCGACCGGGGCGAAATGATTATCCAGCAGACAAGAGGCTTTGATGCAAATACAGGGCTGACCTATCCCATAAGAGATAAGGAAGATGCCGACGATTACCGTTATTTCCCGGATCCCGATCTTGCGCCTTTTCATATTACTGACGAGTTCGTGCAGCAGACCCGTGCATCCCTGCCAATGTTACAACCCGCACGAATCAGCCGATATGTGAGTGAATTCAGTCTTTCCGAATATGATGCACAAGTGCTGACTGACGAGAAGGAAACAGCAGAATTTTTTGAGGACATTATTGCGAACACAAAGAACTACAAGGCGGCGGCCAACTGGATGACCGGTCCTGTCCGTTCCTGGATGAATGAGCACAATAGCGTGCTCAGTGAATTTCCATTGAAACCGGCAACAATTAGTAAGCTGATTGAAATGGTGGACAGAGGCGAGATCAGTTTTTCATCGGCATCATCCCGCCTTTTTACTCATCTGCTGGCACACCCATCCGATGCACCGGCCGCCGCGGCTGCGCAGCTCAACCTGCTCCAACAATCTGATACCGCCTCGCTTGCTCCGGTGATCGATGAGGTCCTCGCAAAATATCCAGACAAGGTGATTGAATTCAGGAAAGGCAAGAAAGGATTGCTCTCGCTGTTTGTGGGTGAGGTGATGAAAAAGTCGAAGGGTAAAGCGGATCCGCGTGTAACCAACGAATTGTTATTGGAAAAACTAAAAGGCTAATTTTAAACGTGAAGAGTAAGATATGAAAAGATATTTCCTGTTTGGTTTGCTGGCCCTGGGTCTTGCAGCCTGTGACAATAAATCCGGTAACAAAGGATTTACTATTGATGTGAAATTGCACAATGCCACGGCTAAAACGGCTTACCTGGAGCTCATCCCGGCAAGTTCCATGGAGCCATCGCTTGTTGATTCCGCCACCATTGACAAGGATGGCACGTTTAAATTTAATACAACCAGTGGCGAAAGCTCGGTGTATAATATCCGCCTGGATAAAAGCAATTTCCCGGTAGTATCAGTGATCAATGATGCGCCCAAAGTTTCGCTGGACATTTACCTCCGCCCGGGCGACAGCCAGTTTTCAGAGAAATATGACGTAAAAGGTTCCCCCGCCAGCCAGCAGATGAAGGATTTCATGTTGCGGTTCAACGGTGACCTCCAGAAGGTGTTTACCATTGTACAGCGGATCGATACACTTCGCAACCAGGGCACGGGTGATAGCCTGATAGCTCCTTTGCAGGCAGAGCAGCAACAGATATTGTCTTCCCTCAAGGAGTACGCGCAACAGGCAATCTCGGGTGCGGGCGATCCCGCACTGGTGTTGTTCGAGTTGGGCTACTACCAGTCTACTGCCAACAACACCGGGTTTGGTCTTCAGGGTTTTGACAACCAGGAGCTGTTGAAATTGCTGGATGATGCGGCAAAAAAATATCCAAAACATACATCGCTGAATTCTGTCCGGGGCAGTATCGCGCAACAGGCGCAACCAGCTCCTTCACAGTGGGTGGGTAAGGAAGCGCCGGATTTTGCCATGGCCGATCCTGCAGGTAAACAGGTTAGCCTGAGCTCACTGAGAGGCAAGTATGTGCTCGTGGATTTCTGGGCAAGCTGGTGCCGGCCCTGCCGCCAGGAAAATCCGAACGTGGTGAAAGCCTATAACCAGTTCCGGGACCGCAATTTCACGATACTTGGGGTATCACTCGATAAGGATAAGGACGAATGGGTGAAAGCGATAAAAGATGATAAGCTCGCCTGGACCAATATCAGTGACCTGAAATACTGGAGCAGCGCGGCTGTTCCACTGTATAACATCGAGGGGATCCCATTTAACATCCTGGTAGGACCTGATGGTAAAATTATTGCTGAAGGTCTGCGCGGACCAGCCCTGGAGCAAAAACTGGCAGAGCTGCTGAATTAATGTAACTTGGAAATTCATTCCAATTAAACCGTTCATCATGCGCCTCAATTTGTTTGCAGTGATCCTTTGCCTGCTCTCGGTAAATGCAATTGCCCAAACTCAAAGCCCCCTGTTCCAGGATCGGCAATCGATCCCTGGTTCCAAACGACAGTTCTATACCAATGGTGGACAGGTCGTAAGCAATTCCAAATATGCCAATCTTACCAGTGGTACACCTTATTTCCGGGATACCTGGATGGCTGGCGCCATAAAAACAAAAGATGGTACGGTCTATAGCGGTTTACGATTGAAGATCGATCTTATTGAGAACATCGTGATTTATCTCGACGAGGAAAATCGCGAGATGCAGACAGCAGTGCCCGCGGTGCAGGCAAGTTTGAAGGATACGGTCAATGCAAATGGTGAAACCTATGTGTTTACGCACTCTTCCGCTATTGGCGGTGGAGAGACGATGAACAAGTGGTTCCAGGTACTTGCATCAGGCAATGTTTCGTTGTACCGGCTGTATCAAAAAGATATTCTGGAAACAAAGTCATACGGATCCACGATACCCGAGCAGAGCGTAAAGACGGAGGAGAAGTATTACGTGAGTTTTGGAGGAAAGCTTGATCGCGTTAAGAAGATCAAGGATATTGCGGATGCGGTGGGTGATTCCCGGATAGAACCATTGCTAAAGGCAAATAAATTCTCGGATAAAAAAGAAGCAGATTGGGTGAAAGCAGTCGAGCAGATCAATGCGTTACCCTGATCATTGCAACACCGCCCTCAATACCGGCAGGGTGCGTAACCGTCCAAAGTCGGAAAGATGGAGGGCATAATAATCTTCATAAGCCTGTAACAATCCTCTGCGGAATTCATGATTTAGTCTCAACTGGCTGAGATCAGCCGGATGCTGGATTCGCAATAATTCTGCGGTAACAGCCGCTGGCCGGTCATCAAGGTAATTTGCGTGTGGTGGCGGATCATGAACAAAGCATCCTTCCTGTAAATCAAGTAAGCTATTGGCCTGGGTGAAATTATCGCTGATGCGAAATCCGAAGAATACGGGTAAATGAACCGCAAAATACAGGGGAAAATTTGCCGTCACAGTACCCGCACTCTGGTCCAGATGGACCAGCGCATCTTCTGCAAAATGATAAAGGTCCGGGTTGGCTTCAGGTTGTTTTACACATTTGGAAAGTAATTCAATGATGAACAGCGCCACTGCATTTACAGGCACATCGATCAATATTTTCTGATAAATCACCCCCCATTTGAACTCTTTAATGCGCTGGAGCTGTTTCAGCTCATTGTGATAGACCACCATTTCCAGGATGGCGCCGGGCTGAAACAGGTTTGCCTTGCCTGCCCCTTTTTTTGATGAGGCCCTCACGCCATTTACCAGGTAAGATTGCAGGCCGAACAATTCCGTAAAGATGGAGACGATCAGGCTGGTCTCCCCGTATTTGACTGTTCTCAGCACTATGCCCCTGGTATGGTGTAGTTTGTCTGGCAAGCTATTGGTTATGATTCGCTGTGGTTCAGCCCTGGTAACGGAGAAGGACCGGGTTTGTCTTTTTTATGTTTCTTTGCACCCTGCAATAAAAACCGGGCGGTTGAATTGACAACCATGCCCGCAAATATCAAACTATGTGGCGGAAAACCGGACAGTTCATTCTTTCTTATCGTTGGCCTTTGTTGATCCTTCTTGTTCTGGCAACCGCCGTTATGGGCTGGCTGGCTTCAAAGGTGGAGTTGAGTTATGAATTTTCCCGCGCTATCCCTGCCGACCATCCCGCCAATAAAACCTACCAGGCTTTCCGCCAAAAGTATGGCCAGGATGGGAATATGCTGGTGATCGGCATACAAACAGATAAACTTTTTACAACATCTGTTTATAATCCCTACAGTGAGCTCCACCGCTCCCTGAAAAAAGTAAACGGCGTCACGGACATCATTTCCATTCCGTCGGCGGTGAATCTCGTTAAAGACCCTGTGACCGAGCGGTTGAATGCACAACCGATCTTTCCGGAGGGTGCGGTTGACCAGCCGACTCTAGACAGCGTGAGTTCCACATTTCTCGGCCTGCCGTTTTACCAGGGATTGCTTTATAATCCGCAGACGAATGCATGGCTGATGGGTGTGAGTGTTGACAAAACTGTGATGAATTCAAAAAAGCGGAACGGCGTGGTGGCGTCTATCCGTGGCCTGGCAGAAGAGTTCGGGCAAAAGACCGGGTTGGATGTAAGGATGAGCGGACTACCACTTATCCGCACGGAAATGTCAACGCGGATTGCCGATGAGATGAAATGGTTCCTTTTTGCATCGGTGGTGTTGTCTGCGCTGATCCTGTTGCTGTTCTTCAAATCATTTTCCTCGATGCTGCTTTCACTCGCGGTAGTCATCATCGGTGTAATCTGGAGCCTGGGTACGATGGAATTGTTCGGTTACAAGATCACCCTGCTGACAGCACTGATACCGCCGTTGATCGTAGTGATCGGTATACCCAATTGTATCTATTTTCTCAATAAATATCATACAGCTTATAATGATACCGGCGACCGGCAACAGGCACTGGTGACCATGGTTTCAAAGATGGGTATTGTCACGTTGTTTTGTAACGTAGCGGCAGCAATCGGATTTGCCGTATTTGCACTTACAAGAAGTGAGATCCTGCAGGAATTTGGTGTAGTGGCCGGGATAAACATCATGGTGTTGTTTTTCATTTCCCTTATCCTGATACCAGTTGTGTTGAGTCTTCTTCCCGTGCCGAAGTCAAGGCACATGAAATACCTGAGTAATCCGCGGCTGAATCGCTGGCTGGACCGGCTCGAGGCCTGGTCAATGAATCATAGAAAGTTGATTTACGTGGCCACTGCGGTGATCGTTCTGTTTTCAGCAGGCGGCATTATGCGCCTGAAAAGCGTAGGGTATATTGTTGATGATCTTCCGCAGACTGATAAGATTTATACGGATCTGAAATTCTTTGAACAGCACTTCAAAGGGGTGATGCCACTGGAAATCGTGGTCGATACAAAAAAGAAGTATGGCGTTTCGCGCAACCTGAATAACCTGCTGAAGATCGATTCCTTGTCGCAATTCCTGTCCTCGATGCCCGCTATTGCCCGGCCACTGAGCATTACGGAGGGATTGAAATTTGCGAAGCAGGCATTTTTTGAGGGGGATAGCACAAATTATAACATGCCATCCGAGTTCGACCTGCCGGGGCTTGCACAATATCTCAGCATGCGATCTGACAGCAGTGGTAAACAGAACTCATTTTCAAAGCTGGTGGCAACGTTCATGGACAGTGCCCGGCAGGAAGCGCGGATCAGCGTGAGCATGGCTGATATCGGCAGCGCACGTCTGCCCCTGTTACTGGATACGGTGCAGGGTAAAGTGGATCAGCTTTTCCCACGCGACAAATACAACGTTCAATTAACGGGCACCAGTATCACCTTCCTGGAAGGCAGCAGTTTCATCATTAATGGTTTGAAGGAAAGCATCTTCTGGGCCTTTCTGCTGATTGCGTTGTGCATGCTTTACTTATTTAAATCGTTGAGGATACTGGTGTGTTCATTGATCCCGAATGTAATTCCGCTCGTGATCACGGCTGGTGTGATGGGCTGGGTCGGCGTGCCGCTGAAGCCTTCGACGGTATTGGTTTTCAGCGTTGCCCTGGGAATCGCCATCGATATTACGATACGCTTCCTCGTGAATTACAAGCAGGAGTTGCCGAATCAGCAGTATGATTTAAGAATAACTGTAATAGAAACAATTCATAGCACCGGCATCAGCATCATCTATACTTCGCTGGTGTTGATCGCGGGCTTTATTATATTCAGTTTCAGCGGTTTCGGTGGAACAAAGGCGCTTGGCTGGTTAACCTCGCTGACGCTGGTGACGGCTACGCTTACCAACCTCGTGTTGCTGCCCGCGTTGCTGATCTCACTGGGGAGAGCAAAGGGCGTGAAATAATTGTAGTAAAAGCAGCAGAAGGGCTATGAAATATGTCCTAGAACTTTTGCATTGATTTGCAACGTCGAAAAACACTTAGGGACGAGTTTTTTACCTGTTTTTTTGGTAACATTGCAACCTCAATGAGAAAAAGGACATTTTAAGGCTCGATTTCTTAATTATTATTCTAAACAAACTAACATGCACATGAGAAAACTGTTACTTACAGTAACAGCGTTCCTGCTCTTTGCGGGGGCACTGTTGGCTCAAAGATCAATTACCGGTACGGTAACTGATGACAAAGGGAATCCCCTTCCCAATGTGTCAGTAAGTGTAAAAGGAACTTCCACCGGTACTGTTACAAAAAATGACGGTACATTCTCACTCACAGTACCAGCTAACGGAAAAGAGCTTGAATTCTCTTTCCTTGGTCTCACCCCTGAGACTGTGACCATCGGATCCCGCACTTCTTTTTCAGTTCGAATGCTGCCTGCTGGCGCAACTACGCTTGATGATGTGGTTGTAACAGGTATCAAGAACGTAAAGAAATCACAGTTTACCGGTGCTGCCAACAAGATCACTGAACGCGAGCTGTCTTCCAAGCCGGTTGGTTCTTTTGACCAGATCCTGCAAGGTCGCGCGCCTGGTATCCTCGCCCTCACAAGCAGCGGTCAGCCAGGTACTGCAGCCAACATTATCATCCGTGGTAGCATGTCTATCTCCGGTGGAAGCGCTCCGCTTTATATCGTGGACGGTAACCCTGTTGAGCAGGGTGTATTCCAGGCATTGAACCCCAACGATTTCGTTTCTGTGGATGTGCTTCGTGATGCGGCAACAACAGCCCTTTATGGTTCACGTGGATCGGGTGGTGTGATCGTTGTTACTACCAAGAGAGGTCAGAGCGGTAAAATGAAACTGACTTATGAAGGACAGTTCGGTATCAAGGCAAAGCCTGATTTCGCGTTCCGTCCGATGACAACTCCTGAATTGCTTGAAGCACAGAGGGCTTACGGTTCCGTACTCGGAGCTGGTAATCCTACTGCGGCGGTTAATACAAACACTAACATTCCTGGCTGGTACTATTCTCCTGAGAATCCCCGCTACCAGGCTTTATCTGCATCTGGTAAGGCGACTGCAGATCGTCTCCGCGATTCCATCGCGGGTATCAATACGAACTGGGCGGACCTTTTCTTCAGACAGGGAACTTTCAGCAACCACCAGATCAACCTTTCCGGTGGCACAGGCCGCACACGTATCTATTCCAGCATTGCACTTTACAATGAGGAAGGTACCACTATGCGTACTGACATGAAACGTGTGACATTGAGGAATAACCTTGACTATGCGGATGATAAATTTTCTATCCAGGTTTCAACAAACCTTGGCTATGTAAAAAGAAACTTCCAGCAAAGCACTACTACCAACAGTACGGCAAACCCGTTCCTGGTAACCAATATCCAGGTGCCTTATGCCTTGGTGTATAAGCCAAACAGCGAAAACTATGCAACTGGTGTAGGCGCAAGATTCACAGGTGCAAATGCGCTGGATCTTACACGCTACGATGCTAACTATAACGACCAGATCAAGGCTACCCTTGGTGTAAGCATGAACTATAACATCACGAAAGATCTTTCTGCCAGCTTCAATGCCGGTGCTGACTTCCGTGAAACGCAGGGTTCCAACTACGGAAGCCGTGAGGCGTTCCTCAGAACACCTGCAGGTACTACAAGTATCACTGGCCGCGCAGGTTTCCAGTCTGAAGCGCTCACCCGCTTTCTGACAATGAACGTTCGCCCAGGTATTACCTATAAGAAGTTGATCAACGATGCACATGACCTCGAGGTTTCTGCTTTCGGTGAGTACATCCAGGAAAACCAGAAAGATCTGAACTTTACCGGTTATGGCATTGACCCACGTACACCAAACACTCCTGGTGTAATTCAGCAGGGTAATGATGTAAACCAGCTTTATGCAGTTGTAGGTGGTGGTAAATTTGAAACCGCTCTTGCTTCTGTGTTGGGTATGGCTCGTTACACATTCAATAACAAGTACACAGTAACAGGTTCTATCCGCAGGGACGGTTCTGCAAAGGTTGCACCTGAGAACAGGTGGACAAACTTCTATTCCGTAGGTGCTACATGGGACCTCGGTCGTGAAGATTTCCTGCAGAATGTTCGGTTCATCAATGTACTCCGCCTTCGCGCCAGCTATGGTGGATCCGGTAACCACAACAACTTCCCAAGCTGGTACCTCTGGCAGCCTACCTATGGCTCCGGTACATATTCTGGTCTTCCTACACAGGTTGCAACATACGTGGGTAATCCTGATGCAAAATGGGAGTCTACCTGGGTAACCAACATTGGTCTTGATTTCGAACTGGCCAACAGACGTATCTATGGTGATTTCAACGTATACGACAAGAGAACAAAAGATCTGTTCGTACAAAAACCTCTGCCTATAGAGTCTGGTGGTACTTCTATCCAGCTCAATGCGGGTGAACTGCAGAACAAAGGATTTGAATGGAACATCAATGCTGAGGTGATCCGCACCAGGGATCTTGTGTGGACGATCTTCGCAAATGGTGGTTATAACAAAAATAAACTCCTCAGCCTCGGTGGTGAAGAGCCTTATGAAAGTGGTACATCTTACCTGCAGGTAGGTCTGCCTCTTGGCTCACACTATGAAGTAAGATGGGGTGGTGTAGACGCTGCAACAGGCCAGGCACTTTATTATGACCTGGATGGCAAGCTGACAACTACTTACAATGCCAGCAACGCGGTTACTGATTTCGGTACCTGGGAAGCTCCATGGAAAGGTGGTTTTGGTACAAGCCTTCGCTACAAAGGATTTGATCTGAATGTTCTCTTTAGCTGGCAGCAAGGTGCCAACAAGATGGACAACCTGGAGTACTTTACTGAGAACCCTGTTGGCTTCCTCGGTGTAGGTTACAACCAGTCTGCTGACCTGAAATTCTGGACCAAGCCAGGTGATATCGTAAATACACCAAGCCCGCTTTATGGTACAAACTTCTCTTCAAAACTGATCCACGATGCTTCTTTCATCCGTCTGCGTGATGTGACACTGTCTTACACAGTACCACAAACCACTTTCGGAAACACGAAGCTGATCTCCAACGTTCAGGTTTATGTTCAGGGAACAAACCTTTACATGTGGACAAAATGGAGAGGTATGGATCCAGAAGCAGGTCCGGTTAACATTAACCTGAGTGAATTCCCTAACCCACGTGCATTCACGGGTGGTGTAAGAGTAACATTCTAATAAAACTGAACTATTTTATTATGAAAAAATATAGTGTAATAATCCTGGCTGCTGTAGTAGCACTCAGCAGCTGTAAAAAAGAGCTGGAGCAATACAACCCGCAGACCATCAGCGAGGACAATGCTTTTAAGACTCTTGAGCATGTGCAGCTCGGCGTGAACGGTGCTTATGGCATGTACAGCACTTACGTGAACGATATCTATAAAAACGCGCTTACTTCTGATGAGGCGAGACTTGGAAATGACAACGCAGGTCAGGGTGCGCTTACTTATCGCTACCAATATAGCTCTGATGCTACAACAGGTGGTGATGTAACTGGTGGATATGGCGGATACTATTCCATGATCGCGCAGATCAATCGCGTACTGCCGTATGTATATACAGTAACCGGTGAAGAGGGCAGCACAGCCCGCCGTGACGAGATCAAAGGTCAGTTGCTTGCGCTCCGTGGTATCGCTCATTTCGGACTGTTGCAGAATTTTGCAGGCCGTTACAATCCTGATGCAATCGGTATTGCAGTAGTAACTGAAATCAGCCCGTTGGCACGCCCTGCGCGCTCTACCATGGGTGAGGCAATGGCACAGATCGAGAAGGACCTGGCTGACGCCAAAGCAGTATTGCCTGCAGTAACGCCTACCTCTTTCCGCGATACGGTAATGAATAAGATCAACATCGCAGCATACCAGGCACGCATTGCCCTCTACAAAGGTGACTATGCGGCAGCCATCACGTATGCTACCGAAGTGATCAACTCAAACGTAAAGCCACTGGTTACCGGCGCTACCTTCCAGGGTATCTGGACCGACCAGGAAACTGCGGTGCCTCAGGGACTGTCTGAGACACTTTTCCGTATTCGTTTTGCTACAAGCACCGCTTTGGGTGGTCTGTGGACAACAACAGGTAATCTGGATTACATTTCTCCGTCTGAGAAACTGGTTCAGTCATACGATGCTACAGATATCCGCCTCGCTGCCTATATCGGCGGAACAACAGGTGATTGGTATGTAAATAAATACTATCAATCTTCAAGAGGTGGTCGCGTCGTGGATATGAAAGCTATCCGCACTGCTGAAGTTTACCTGATCCGTGCTGAAGCTTATGCAAAAAGCTCACCTGCTAACGTAGCTGCGGGTGCTGCAGACCTGAACTTCCTGCGCGCGCAGCGCATCACTGGTTATGTGCCAGTAACATTCGCCAGTGCTGCTGACCTGATCACCGCGGTATTGAACGAGCGTTTCAAAGAACTCGCTTTCGAAGGACACCGTTTCTTTGATCTGAAAAGAAACAATCTGCCTGTACAGCGTAATGCAGCCGATGCAAACGCAGCATGGCAGACCCTTCCTGCTGATTCTTACCGCTTCGTTTACCCCATCCCTAACGCTGCCATTCTCGCTAACCCGAACATCGAGCAGAACCAAGGATATTAAGCAAATCAACCGGTGGGCATTGCCCACCGGTTACTATAAAATATTATTAAAATCTTGAGCATGAGAAAAATTACCCAATTCGCGCTATCCGCACTGGCTTTCTCTTTCCTGCTTGCAGGTTGCGACAAAACCAAGCCATACGATGTGGAAGTTCCTGAATCGCAGGTGCATTTCGTAGGCAGCAGAAACCAGCAATATAATGTTGCTAACCCGCCAACACCTTACAACATTACAGTTGGTACAACTGACGTTTCGTCTTCCGACCGTGAGGTGACCTTCAAGATCACTTCCCCTTCAGGCGCGGTAGCAGGTACTGATTATACGGTAGGTGTTACAGGTAACAAAGTAACCATACCTGCAGGCCAGGCGACAGCTACTATTCCTGTTACAGCTAGTTTCACGTCTTATAACGCTGGTCAGAAGGATACCCTGATCTTCTCTCTCGAAGAGCCTTCTTTGAAGGTAGCCGGTTTCCAGGATACAATCCGACTCATCCTTCGCGGCCCTTGCTTTGATGGCGTTGACATCAACGAAGCGGCGAACATGAACGCCCAGCTTGGAAACTACGCTAACTCCAACGACGCAGGTTTCGGTGCATGGGGTCCATACCTGACCAAAATCAACTCAATCACAAACCTTACACCTACGACTGCCCGCGCTGTTATTAACAACGTATGGGATGCTGGTTTTGGGAACGTAAACTTCGTGATCAATTGGAGCAACCCGGCTAACGTTACCATCGATGTTGAACAGCCTACACTCACCAGCTCCAACGCCGGTGTGTTGAATGCTGCATATAACGGAATGTTCCTTGTTATCCGCAAACATCCTGATGCAAACGGATCATTCTCGGTTTGTACCGGTGAGCATACGCTTCGCTACCAGCTCGGTGTATTCAACCCTGCAACAAACACGTTGCTCGGCTATTTCCCGAATATCGGTATCACCACTATCGAAAGATAATTCTGCCAATACGCGCATAAAAAAAGCGACCGGACTGGTCGCTTTTTTTTATTTCATATACAATATCATTTATCAACCTTACGCAGCCGCAGGAAGGTGATCACCTGGTCCACCTGGTCCGCACTCATTTTCTTCGCCACCGCATGATTCTTTGCATCTATCCCTATCAGCGCCGTTGCGTGATAGTCATCTATCTGTGTTTTTGTAAAATTTGGCACTCCATCCTTTCCTTTCGTAAATATGCCGTGACAGCCACCGCAATGGAGCTTATACAGAACTTTTCCTTTCTCACATTTCTCGATCAGCAACTCGCGATTCCGCTTGGTGTAATGACCAGGAAGATCATACTCCGTCTTGCGCTGCGTGACGCATTGCTGGAAGAGCAGGGTGACCCCCGTTAACGATGTTATGATCAAAAATTTTTTCATCAATACTCACCGCCTATTTTGCGGTTATTCAATTTTTTATCCGAAGATGCCGGCAGGCTGGCCGGCGGACTGTCAAAAATAATGGTTTCATTCAGCGAATGCATAAAGGCAATCAGTTGCTTTTTTTCCTCCGCACTTAATTTCAGCGGTGCATCGGAAAGTGTCTGGTTTGGTACATCCAGCTTCCTGCCTATTCCGCCCCCGGCATCATAAAATTCCACCACCTCCTCCAGTGTTTTGAACACACCGTTGTGCATATAAGGTGCCGTATGCTGAATATTCCTGATCGTGCCTGTGCGAAAGGCATTGAGCATTTCATGGGCAGGATTCACAACAAACCGCCCCTGGTCATCGCTTAATTTCGAATATGCGGTATCTGCCGGTACACCCAGCACCTCGAACTCAGATCCGATATACGGCGGCTTGATGCCGTTGAAATGAGGCACGAAATGACAGGTGGCACACTGTGCCTTGCTCATGAAAAGATTAAAACCGGCAACTACATCCTTCTGCAGCGGTTTGCCTTCGTTCATGGCCTCGTCAAAAGGGGAGTAGTAATTGCTGAAATCCGCATAATAGTAAGTAATGGCGGATACCACATGTGTAAGCGTCACCTTTTTTTCTTCTGGGGTAAATTTCAATAATTTTTTAAACCCATTTTTATACGTGCTGCAACTCAGCACTTTTCGCAGCAGGTCCGGTTCCACGCTGTTCATTTCATGATGATTCAGTATCACTTCCCTCGCCTGCCCCTGCAATGAGATGTGTTTTCCATCCAGCATCACCAGGTGGTTGAATACGGAGTTGATCAGCGAAGGCGTATTCCTGGGTAAATGAGAAACCTGGTCAAACATGAATGAGGTCGCCTGCGTTGTATCCGTAAAATATTGATCGGGTCGGTGACAGGACGCACAACTGCGCTTGTTGTCTGAAGACAGTATCGGATCATAAAAAAGTTGTTTCCCCAAACGCTTGATCTCTTCCAACGCAGCTTCATCTTCCGTCAGCGAGAAAATTCCTTTTGTGTTTTGCGACATGAACAATGATTTGTCGAAAATTGATGAGGCTTCATTGCTGAGCGCGTAATCATTGTAATTGGCGGAGTAAAGATCATATTCGCGGATCATGCGTTGATTCAACCGGAATAGCGGATTGATATGATTCCGGATAAACGTATAGTGGTCAAATGATCCGTAGTACTTCGGCTGCGCGCGCGTAAACTGTATTGCCCGTTCGAAGCCTCCCATGTAGTCTTTGTTCAGACCGGATTCTGGAAATGCCTGGTTGAACGTTTTGTAGATGTCAACTGCCGATTCAAGCATGGCCTGCATTTCCGGGATCACAAGGCTGGTATCGGGACACTCAAACCCAGTGGTATACAATGCAGCGAGATTAAGAAGGAAAAGGCGGTTACAAAAAAAGAAATGTGTTCGCTCATCCAGTTGGCTTGTAATGGAATCGGCTGCAAAGGTGTTGAGTGCAACCAACGAGCTGTCCACCAGCGCCAATAGCGTATCCCGGTTCGGGACTTCCTCATCCAACTGCAGCTCGGCAAGGATGAGTCCGCCTCCTTCCCTGCGGTAGGGTGGCTCGAATTTTTCAAACACCTCTGTTTCCCATTCAACCGGCAGCGGGCCGTTGATCTTGCGGTAAGCGACGGGCTCAAACCACCTGAACCAGAAGTCAAGTTGTTTAAGTGAAGTTCTATTCTTGTGAATGTTGCTGCGAAGGGTCGCTACCTGGGAGGAATCCGCCAGGTCTGTGCGGAGAATATCAGTCCTGAGTTGCTGCTGCGCATTGGTGAAAAGATTTAGTCGTTGCCGGTAAAGATCGCCATAACCGCTCGTCTTACTGAAAGTGAATGACAGCAATACAGCAGTCAGTACGAGGGTCGATATAGTGGCAACGATCTTCATTTTCATAGCAGGCGGACCGTGGTGGTCAGGTCGGCCGACGAACAAATTATCCCGGGAATTTTACCGCGTTCAAAGCTACCCAATAACTTCTCCATCTGCAAGGCCCGCGCGCCATTCAGCGTTGCCCAGGAAAACAACTCTTCGACGGCTATTAACGGGAAATGGTTGGAAATAGTCTTCATTTCGCCTAAAATACTGAGCTCGTCATTGGAGGCCAGGCTGTCCGTACCCAAAACGATATCCTGTTTACCCGAAGACAACATCGGGACATCAGGAAGCTTTCCGGAAATATAGAGGTTGGCGTTGGGGCAAAGGCAGAGATGGAAGTTTACCGCTGAGCTGTTGCTGAAATTGTCCAGGGCATCGAGGTCAGCTCTGGTTGTTTCAACGTTGTGCACCAGGATTACCCGCTGATGCCGGAGAAAATGCGGGAGTACAGCTTCCAGGCTGGATTTGCCGGAAGGCTGAAAGAAATCCAGCCGCATTCCAAGCTCGCTGTAGAAACCCGGAAATCCACCTGATGCATTTTGAAACAACAGGTTCTCATCTGGACTTTCCTGGTTGTGAATCGACAGCAATTGATTACCGGGTAAATGATTGATCTGCTTAAAAAGCGAAGGGGCAACGGAATATGGGGCATGTGGTACGAGTGAACTGCGACCGGGGAAGTCGGTAGCAAACAGGTTAAACACATTCAGGGCCGCCTGGTAACGCTCATGGGCAGTATCGGGATGAAATCCTAATGCCTCGATGAAATTGTGATAATGGATCCGGCTCTGGTGTTTTTCTGCAATGGTGAAGCTGGTATTGCAGATATCCCCAACCGCCACGATGCCGTTATTTTCCATCTCGCTATCGGCATTACTGATCGCCTGCAGGATGGCTTCTTTCCCGGAACTACGGCTCGTCATCACAGATGTGATAAAGCCGATCAGGCCCTGGCCTTTTGGCAGCAGGCCTTTCATGTGACTTAATTCGAGGTGGCAGTGACAGTTGATGAGCCCCGGACTGATGATTCCCTGTACTGCTCTTACGTCATCGCCGGCTTCGGTAAGGGGCACAATGTCTTCTATCATACCATTCCCTTTCGCGATGAGTGCATGGCCCGGGCCTAAGAAGCGATACCCGTCGAAAATCTCGCCGGCCGTGAATTTCAGGTAATCCATTTTACAAAAGTCCAGATATGGAAAACCAAAACCCAAAAAATATTCTTGCTACCTTTGCCCACTTTATTTAATAAGCTATGCTGGACAGATTAGAGGCTATAAAGGCAAGGTTTGATCAACTGGGAGTGGCGCTCACGAATCCCGAGATAGTTGGCAACAACCAGAAATTTGCGGAAACGAGCAAGGAATACCGCAGCCTGGAAAAGATCGTCACAGCGGCACGGGATTATGAAAAGATCCTGGATGACATTGAATTTTACAAAGAAGCCATGAGTGGTGGTGATGAAGAAATGCGTGAACTGGCAAAAGCGGAAGCACCTGCGCTCGAAGAGAAAAAGCAGGCGGCTGAGGCCTACATTCGGCAACTTCTGATACCGAAAGATCCGCAGGACGATAAGAATGCGATACTTGAGATACGTGCGGGTACGGGTGGCGATGAGGCCAGCCTGTTCGCCGGCGACCTGCTTCGGATGTACATGCGCTATTGCGAACGCAAAGGCTGGAAAACTGCCCTCCTCAGTGAGAATGAGGGAACGGTTGGTGGCTACAAGGAAGTACAACTGGAAGTGACGGGTGACGATGTATATGGAACGCTGAAGTTCGAAAGCGGCGTCCATCGCGTACAGCGCGTACCGGATACCGAAGGCTCAGGCCGGGTCCATACTTCTGCCGCTACCGTGGCCGTAATGCCCGAGGCTGAAGAGGTGGATTTTGAGTTGAACCCCGCCGATGTGAAAATGGAGACTGCCCGAAGCGGTGGAGCAGGAGGACAAAACGTAAATAAGGTAGAAACAAAGGTGATGCTTACCCACCTGCCCACCGGAACCGTGGTCGTTTGCCAGACGGAAAGATCTCAGTTGGGTAACCGCGAAAAAGCCATGCAGATGCTGCGGACGAAGCTGTATGAGGAGCAGGTGAGAAAGCAGGAGGACGAAATTGCCCGGCACCGGAAATCCCTGGTGAGCACCGGTGACCGCAGCGCCAAGATCCGGACCTACAACTTTCCACAAGGCCGGGTTACCGATCACAGGATCGGGTTGACGTTATATAACCTCCAGGCTGTACTAAACGGGGAAGTGGAAGAATTAATAGATGCCCTGCAGTTTGCCGAAAATTCCGAAAAGCTGACGAAGCAACAATAAATGCCTGAAAAGTACAGACTTACTCTTAGAAGAATTCAGAAACTCAATGAGCCAGGCCTACCAATAAAAGGCCTGGCTTTTTTTTGAAATTGTTTAAGCCGTCAACGGAGTTTTGGTCTGATTTATGCGTTAGTAAGAAATGTGGAGCAATCCACGACGCTCTTTCAAATTTACCCGGCCAAAGGAAAATGGGCAGAATAGAACTCTTCAATAAGGGGTTTGGTAAAAAAATCTACAATTCTGCCTGGAATGGGACTTAAAACCCCGTTTTGTTGTTTAAAATATCATTAACAACACCTCTGGCACAAATGGCAGTAAATTTGCGTTAGTATAATTAGAATTGATTAACTCATCATAAAAGCAGTCAATTTTCTCATAAGCAGTTAGTTTTGGTTGCGACCCCTGTTTCTACAGGGGTCTATTTTTTTGTATATACCCTCAAGCTCAACCAAAGGCCCAGAGCAGCTCCTGCCGCGTCAGCCAGGATGTCGCCTGTATCGAAAGAGCGATTTGCCACGAAGTGTTTCTGCACGAACTCCATGATAATTCCATAGCCCAGACAAATGAACGTGGCCGCCAGGAAACTTTTTTTAAGATCCAGTGCCGCAGCCTTCCACAATCCCCGGCACAGAACGAATGTACCCGTTCCAAACATCCCGATATGAACCCATTTGTCGAAATAGATCCTGCTCATCCAGTCATCTGACGGGAATGCGCTTCCGGGCAATACAAGAAGAACGGTGGACACAAGGAGCCAGGCAATGAAGAGCAGGAAATGGCGAAGGATCACAACTTTTTTCTGCAATGATAAATCGAAGATGTGTCAAAGCAAAGGGCACCCCAGAAGAGGCGCCCTTTTTAACCAACTATTGAACCAAGAGATATGAGATCACATTCCTGGTTAATTACGTAAGAGTGAAAGGATCGGTTTTCCCGAATCATAGATTTCCCAGCACATACATGGTGCCTTTTGGTGTGGGATTCCCGCCCTTGTCTTCCAGTGTGATGGCAAACGCCTGCGCATTCCGCACATTCCGTGCTTTGATGAGGAGTTTTTCCTGGGAAATGAAATGGCTGTTGTCAATTACTCCCATATCGATAGGCTTGCCATCGAGCAACGCCCAAAGTTGATATTGTTTATCGCTGGCAGGCACCGGAAGATTATTCGCCAGAAGGTACACGTCATGTGAAGCGGTATCCCAGTACACCGTTGCGAAGGCAGTGGGCGCAGCTGGCAAACCTTTCATTGCTGCCATTTTAACCGCCGGGTTTTGCTGGATCATCTTCAGGTCTTTCTCCAGCATAGCCAGCCTGGCAGACGTACGTTCAAGCGCTGTTGCGTCGGCACTCCGCTGCTTTTCCAGTGCGGCATTTCTTCGTGTGAGGGAGATATTCCAGAATACGCTGATGGCGAGCAAGATGGTGGCGGCAGCCGCGAGGAACGGCAGCCAGGAGGAAGCACGGGACCGGCGAATGGGCATGACAGGTGCCGGAGTTGCGTGCAGCCCCTGCAGCGTATTCACGATGCCTGATTTTACTCCGGCGCCAGGGGACACGGCATGACGCATGGCTTCCCCCTCAAGGGCGAGTTCAAAAGCAACACGGGCAGCAGCCACCTCAGGGTGGGCCAGGCACATCCGGTTGAACTCGTGAAGCTCTTCATCGGTTGCAAGTCCGAGGACGCAACTTTCAATGATGCCACTTGCTATGTAATCCTGTACGTTCACCTTTATTTTATCAATGTTCTTAATTGTATCAAAGCTGCGCGGATTCTCGTTTTAACGGTCCCGAGCGGTATGTTCATCAGTTTTGCGATCTCCTCGTGCGTATAGCCCTGGAAATAGGAAAGATCAAGCAGTGACCTGTGCTCCTCCTTCATAGATGCCAGAATCTTTTTCAGGCCCACGTCTGTGGTACCGGGCAATCCGGTACCGCCCGTCAGCCCGATGTCTTCATTTCCGGTAATGGGATTATTTTTCAGGGAATCCTGGTAGCCTCTGGATCGGATCTTATCGATTGATGCATTCCTTGCAATATTGATCATCCATGTGAACAGCCTGCCTTTGATGGGATCATAGGTGTCGATCTTACGCCAGATATTGACGAACACTTCCTGCAACACATCCCGGGCGATTTCCGGATCGGGTATGATGGCCGCTATCACCCCATACAGGGCGCCGGAATAATTGTCATACAGGTAACTGAACGAACTGTCTGTTCGCTGACGGAGTGAACCGACCAGCTCCTGCTCGCTATATGTTGCGGGACTGCTCAAATAGTTGGTGCGGAATGGGGAAAACCCTTTCCAGGGGAATATACGGTGAAAGTATGGCGCTGGTTTTAGCCTGCAAGTGATTCATAACCGGCCGCATCGAGCAGACCGTCCACATCGGCGGGGTTATTCACCTTCATTTTCACCATCCATCCTTCCCCATAGGGATCAGTATTCACGAGCTCAGGTGCGTTGGCCAGGGCAGAATTCAGTTCTGTCACCGTGCCGCTTACGGGCAGGAACAGATCAGAAACGGTTTTCACCGCTTCAACCGTACCAAACACGGCGCCGGCTTCCAGCGCTTTTCCAATCGTTTCAACCTCCACATACACAATATCCCCAAGTTCGCGCTGCGCAAAATCAGTAATACCTATCGTGGCAATATCACCTTCGAGGCTGATCCACTCATGATCCTTGGTGTATTTCAGTGTAGCGGGATAACTCATGTTTGATTGTTTTATCCCGCAAATATGAGTAAATCCTTTTATTATGGCAGAATCCCCTGTTTATTTTTCGGAACTCACCGGGAAATAGCCGCCGTTCATGGCAGTTTTTGCCCCTTTTATCGTTCCTCGCTTTACAATTTTATGACACTAAAATATCTTTGCAGCACCTTATCTAAAGAGGACACACATGAACAAACTAACCAGGCTATTACTGCCCGCCCTGCTTTTTTCAGGGCTCGCTTCCGCTCAACAAATCAAGGGTGACGTCAAAGATGACCAGGGCAAAGGCCTGGCGAAAACGACCGTGTCGCTGCTGAAAGCTAAAGATTCTTCTGTCGCTAAACTCTCTGTGACTGATGCAGATGGCAAATACACCTTCACCGCTGATCCAGGTCGTTACCTGGTGTCCGTTTCGCATGTGGGATTTCTGCCTTCTTACTCCGCTCCGGTGGAACTCGGAAGTGCTGACGTAAGTATCAACACCATCACATTGGTTAAGGCAACGGGTAATCTCGCCGGAGTGACCGTCGTGGCAAAAAAGCCGATGGTTGAGGTGAAAGCCGATAAGATGATCCTCAATGTAGAAGGAACCATCAACTCTGTGGGCCAGGATGCCCTGGAACTACTCCGTAAATCACCGGGTGTGCAAGTGGATAAAGATGATAATATAAGCCTTAGCGGAAAAAACGGTGTGCAGGTTTATATCGATGGTCGCCCTACAC
>JAEZAM010000026.1 GCA_023430465.1 Bacteroidota bacterium
CCAGCATCCAGTCATCCCGCATCCAGTCATCCAGCATTTAGCTCCCCGCCGCCAGCACCGCCACCGGGAACCGCCTGAACAACTCATGTACCTCTATTACCGGACCTGTCACAGTCTCCTCTGTGAAAATATTCCGCCATTGTGTTGGTGCATCCGGCGGTAGTGTTAGTGAAAACTGTTTACCCGTATTGGCTACGATCCCTAGTGGCAATACCACCAGCGCCCACTCCTCCTTATATCTGCGCAGGTAAGCGATGACCTCACGGTTTGAACCCTCACCATACAATGGTATGTATTCACCATGTGTAAAAAGATCTTTCTTCTGGCGACGCAATTGCAACACCTCTTTTGTTACAAACATCTTCTGCGTCCCCAATTCATAGTGTTCCTTCGCCCACGCCAGCATCTCCTCCCCACCCTGCTGTTCCCGTTCGTTGAGCTCGGCTACCATTTTCTTGCGCAAGTCAAAATTTACCGGCCGGCGATTATCCGGATCTACATAGCTGATATCCCAGAGCTCGCAACCCCGGTAGATGTCGGGTATACCCGGCGCCGTTGTCTTCATGATCACCTGCACCATGGTATAGGTATTTGCATAACCGATGATCTTTTTTACGAAAGGCATCAGCGAAGGAAGAAAACTATGATTCGGATTTAACAGGTGATCGATAAATGCAAGGCAGGCTTCTTCGTAGGCCGTATTCGGGTTGAGGTAATCGCTCATGAGTTTTGATTCCCGAAGAGCCTTCACCGCATATTTTTTTGTCCGCTCGATGAACTCGGGTGTTACCACGAAATCTTCGGGGAAGCCCCCCACCAGTACCTGGTAAAGGAAATACTCATCATTTACTATGGGAGCACGCACCTCACCGATATCACGCCGGATCGGTTCATTGATCTCCTGCCAGTGCTTTACAAGTCCGGCCCATTCATTCGCCAATTCGCTTATGATATTGATCCGGACGCGGCCATCCTCTCCGCGTTTCGTATCATGTGTAGACGTACAGTTGAACGAAAGCGGGTTTCGGCGCTGACGTTCCTGCATTTTTTCATGAAAAGTTTGCGTTGTGATACCAAGCACACATGGCTCATCTCCCACCTCGTTATGCGATATCAAAGGGTTGTAGCGGTAGAACGTCGTGTCCTCCACTCCCTTTGCAGCCAGTGGCCCGGTGAACTGCATAAGGCGCTGCACAAATAATAAGCGGTTATCGTGTTTCACCGCATCTTCATGTGGCTCGAACATCTCGCGTAACACATCCAGTTCATAGTTGAGTTCCGGATGCCGCGAACGGGCTTCGGCAAAACCAAGATCCACCAGGTTTCTGTCATGATCTGTCAGGGGTAATGCCTCGATGTAGGCACGGTATACCGGGAAGCCGGCCATGAATACGCCCAGCGCCATCTTCAGGTTGGCCATCCTGATCTCCTCATCCTCTATGATGTTCAGTGAAAGCAGCATCCGCAAAAGATTATCCCATTCACCATTGAGATAGCTTTCCAGGTTCGAGAGTTTATTCTCAAAAACCATTTTCTCATAATCCGTATACTCCGGCACAAATGAATGGTAAGTGGCCAGCAGTTTCTCAGCGCCCTTGTTGTCAGTGATCACCTGGTTGATGTAGGAGAGAAACTCGTATCCGCTCGTCCCCTGTATATCGAATGATTCCGGCAGTTCCTCTTTGACATCGAGGATTTTCTCAACGATCACGTAACAATCGGGACCGAAGAGCTGCCGCAACCGGTCAAAATATTCGCGTGGATTTTTCAAACCGTCCACATGGTCGATGCGCAGACCATGTATATACCCTTTTTCATAAAGATTGTGCGTGTAGCGATGATAGTCATCAAACACGCGCTGGTCTTCCATGCGCAGGCAGATCAGTCCATTCACATTGAAAAAACGGCGGTAGTTGATCTGCAAATTTGATTCAGTATGTATGCACAATACGTAATGCTGGCTACTGATGATCTTTGCAAGGAATTCCCTGTCGGCATTGATTGCTGCGACTTTTTTCGTGATGGCCTCACGGTATTCATCCTGGTGAAGGAGTGAGAGCAGGTCGTCTTTCATCACTTTCCAATGGTCGATCCCGGTGGTCACATTATTGACCAGTGCACTGATCGCTGCATTCACGTGATTTCCTTCATCCCCCAGGCAACCCGAGAGGATCAGTGGATAGCTGTCGATATTTACGGGATAACGGTTGTTGTAGTACACGATAAAAAAGCCATCAGCCGCGAACTCCAACTGAAGCTTCCCTTCTTCCAGGCATTGGACTGTCGTAGCTTCCAGGAAAGGCACCATGAGCTTGTTCTGATAAAAGGGGTGTTCCCAGTCGATATCGAAATATGTGGCGTAGGAGGAATTAATTCCTCGCTCCAATACGTCCTTCAGCCAGATATTGTTGGTGTCAAAAGCCAGGTGGTTGGGAACGATATCCTGGACCCAACTCATGCCTTTTTCCCGAAGCCGCCCGGCCAGTCGGGCGAGGTCATCTTCTGTGCCTACCTCGTCGTTAATACGGGTCGGATCGATCCCATCATATCCGTGGGTACTTCCTTTTGCAGCCTGCAACAGCGGCGATGCGTAAATCGTACTGATCCCCAGTTCATCCAGGTAATCAAGTATCGCGTCGAGGTGTGAAAAATTAAAATCTTTGTTGAATTGTATACGATAAGTGCTGGTTGGAATATGCATCCGGTAATATTTTTTACACTTCTTTACTTACCATTTTTCTTGCCATTTTATGTGGAATTCTGCTTATGGAACAATATTTACAGCCATTGCCGCAGAAACCAACCAATTTATGATCGAGGCGATTGCATATCGAACGGGCAGCCCATACCCGCTGGGAGCC
This sequence comes from Bacteroidota bacterium, assembly GCA_023430465.1. Taxonomy (GTDB): domain Bacteria; phylum Bacteroidota; class Bacteroidia; order Chitinophagales; family Chitinophagaceae; genus JAEZAM01. The sequence goes on from JAEZAM010000026.1 coordinate 2,862, forward strand.
ACATGGGACGGACAGGGCGTGAACTTTGCCATCTATTCTGAAAATGCTAAAGGTGTCGAGCTATGTCTTTTCAATGCAATTGAAGATGATATAGAAACTTTCAAAATAAGACTGAAAGAACGCAGCCACCATGTGTGGCATGCATACCTCACCGCATGAATCACCCGACAAGGTGCCGCAGGAATCACTCCCAGAACTCACAACACCGGAATAACAAATGAAACAAAATCAAACGCTGCTGCAATTTTTTGAATGGTATACCCCCGCTGATGGTGCTCATTGGGAGAGGCTGGAAGCAAACGCGCCACGTTTTACAGAAATGGGAATTACCAGTGTGTGGTTACCGCCGGCATATAAGGGGACGAGGGGCGAAACTTCGGAGGGATATGATGTGTATGATATTTATGATCTTGGCGAGTTTGATCAAAAAGGAACAGTGCGCACGAAATACGGAACCAAAGCAACTTACATGCGCGCGGTTAATATGGCAAGGCAACTGGGCCTGGAAGTATACGTGGACGTAGTACTCAACCACATGGGCGGCGCGGAAGAAACGGAAAAGGTGATGGTGCGGGAAGTGGACCCGGACGACCGCACGAAGTTTCTGTCTCCACCCAAGGAAATAGAAGCTTACACACGGTTCACGTTTCCCGGCAGAAAAAATATACATTCCAACTTTACCTGGGACAAATCCTGTTTTTCCGGCATTGATCATGAAGCTGGCAGTACGACAAATGTTATTTACAAGATCGTCAATGATTATCCCGACTGGGAGCCGCTTGTTCACAATGAAAAAGGAAACTTCGATTACCTGATCCTGAATGATATCGAGACCCGCAACCCTGCTGTACGGGAAGAATTGAAACGCTGGATACAATGGTACTATACCACTGTACCGTTTGATGGTGTACGGCTCGATGCTGTCAAACACATCAATCCAGACTTTTTCATAGAATGGATTGATTATATCCGTGCAGAAATAAAACAAGACATGAAGGTAATCGGTGAATACTGGCTGTCTGATGATCTGCCCGTTTTACTTAAATACCTCGATGCAATTGGCAACCGGATGCAATTATTCGATGCTCCGCTTCATCACAATTTTTCTATTGCATCAGAGCAAAAAGAAAATTATGATCTGCGAAATATCCTGCAGGAATCCCTCGTCACAACACGACCGGGCGCCGCAGTTACCTTCGTTGACAACCATGATACACAACCGCTGCAGTCACTGGAAGAATATACAGAGCAATGGTTCAAGCCACATGCCTATGCACTTATCTTGTTGCGGAAAGCGGGAACGCCCTGTATTTTTTATCCTGATCTTTATGGTACGTGTTATAGTGGCAAACGCAAATCAGGCGAACACTGCGAGATAGAGATCCCTGCGCTGGAGATACTGTCTCTATTGATCCATCTCCGGAAAGAGTATGCATACGGACCTCAGCTCGATCAGTTCGACGAACCCGACAGCATTGCCTGGGTCAGAAGCGGTGATCCTGAACGAGCGGGATCGGGATGCATTGTCCTTCTCTCAACTAACCAGGCAAAACCGGTTAACAAACGTATCCATGCCGGCCGGGCATTTGCGGGTCAGACAGTTTATGACTGTATGAATGGATCGGTGCCCGTTGAAATAGATAACGACGGCTACGGCATTTTCCCCGTACCACCCGCATCTGTAGGCGTATGGACGAAAAACCAGGTCATCAAGGCCATCGCTTTTTGATTATTTTTTTTCTGCGAGATCTTTAATCACCGCCAATGCCTGTGGCCAGGCTTTACGGAAAAAATCCAGCCACTCTTCATTCACATCGATATCTACGATGAGGTCGGTGGCATCGCCATTTTTTTCCAATGTATAATTTTCCATCGCGCCCTGCCAGGCTTTCACTTTTTCACTTGTTGTATCCTCCACGCCATCTTTCAACTCGCCCAGGTGCCGTATCGACATGAATTTTTCCGGTACAACATCAGCTATTTCCGCCACCATGCCGTTGCCGTTGCCTCCGAGGAAATAGGCCTTGCTGCCCTTCTTCCAGTCGGTCTTTACTGTAGAGTCCGGGGAAAAAGGTTTTGTCCATTGTTCATATGATTGAAGATCCCACAGTACTTCCCAAAGTCTGGCTGGTGAAGCCTGTATCGTGTTGCGGTATTGCTCATGTTGCATAATGAATGGATTTAAGTGATGAATATAGTCATGTAAATTTACACCCTCGTCGAACCGATACAGGGGGGGCATATGCGACAATTTCCGGGCCCTATTTTCCCATAAATTCCTTGAGAAATGGCGCTGTCTTGCTTTTCTTGACTTCAATGATCTCTGACGGTTTGCCAATGGCCACGATGGTTCCTCCTTCATCACCTGCACCCGGGCCAATATCAATGATCAGGTCGGCGGCGGCAGCCACTTTCATGTCATGCTCCACGATGATTACCGTATTCCCCGCGTCCACAAGCCGGTTAAGCTGAAGGATGAGTTTGTCGACATCTGACGGGTGTAACCCTGTAGTTGGCTCATCCAGGATGTAGAGCGTATCACCTTTCTGCGCACGCTGCAGTTCTGTGGCCAGTTTGATCCGCTGCGCCTCACCGCCGGACAGCTCAGTTGCCGACTGTCCGAGCCGCAGGTATCCGAGGCCAACCTCATCCACTACACTGAGCGACCGATGGATATGCTTATCGTCCCGGAAGAAGTCGAGTGCACCGCGTACGGTCAGTTGCAGAACCTCTGCAATGTTCTTCCCTTTGTAAAGTATTTCCAGCGTCTGCGGATTATATCTTGAACCTCCACATGTAGGGCAGGGTGTATACACGCTTGGGAGAAACAGGAGTTCAACCATTACGAACCCTTCCCCTTCACAATGCGGACAGCGGCCTTTCGCGACATTGAAGGAAAAGCGACCGGCATCATAGCGTCGCTTTTTTGCCGCAGGCGTATCTGCAAAAATCTTTCTTACCTGGTCGAACAGACCCGTATATGTGGCCAGGTTTGATCTGGGCGTACGCCCGATCGGTTTTTGATCCACGGTAACAAGCCGGCGAATGGATTTCATTCCTGCTACTATGCGGCCTGAAACAGGTCCTTTTGGCCGCGCCTCCTCCGTTTGCTGATCCTCTGCCGGTAAAACATGCCCCAGTTCATCGGCCACCATCTCCACCAGCCCCTGGCTAACCAGGCTCGATTTTCCTGAACCCGACACGCCCGTTACAACGGTCATGCACCCGATGGGAAATTTAATATCAAGTTGATGAAGATTGTTGCGCGTAACGCCCTCAAGTTTCAGCCAGTCCCTTGCATCCCGCACTTCGCGCGGGCTGTAGGCTTGTCTTGCAAACAAATGAACGGCGGTCCTGGAGTCCTTTACCTTCTGCAGCCCTGCTGGTGGTCCGCTGTATAATATCTGGCCACCCGCTTCTCCCGCATCAGGTCCTACATCCACGATCCAGTCGGCACGCCGGATCACATCGATCTCATGCTCCACAACGAACAGTGAATTACCTGCAGCTTTCAGCCGGTCCAATGCTTTCAACAAGGCAACGGTATCTGCAGGGTGCAAACCTGAGGATGGTTCATCAAGCACATACACTACCCCAAACAGGTTGGAGTAAACCTGCGTTGCCAGGCGCAACCGCTGTAGCTCTCCCGGCGATAAAGTTGGAGTGCTTCGATCAAGTGAAAGATATCCCAGCCCGAGGTCCTGCAGTATTTCCAACCTTGAGCAAAGATCACTGCTCAGCCGCATGGCAACAATATTATGCTCATCACCTCCCTTAGCGACCCCTGAATCTTTAGCAAAAGGCAGCAGAAGTTTGTAAAGATGCTTGAGTGGAAGATGCGACATCTCTGCAATATCCATCCCCGCGAATTTGACACTCAGTGATTCTTTTTTTAGTCGCTTGCCATGACAGGCTGGACATTCGCTGCGTAGCATGAAATGTGCAACCCGCTTTTTCATCATCGCACTTTGTGTATGTGTAAACGTATGCTGCACATATTTTCGAGCACCGATGAATGTACCCTGGTAAGCCGGCTTTTCTTTCCTCCTCAATGCGTCTTTCACTTCTTTCAGATCAAAGCCGGGGTAGACCGGCACGACTGGTTGTTCATCCGTGAACAGTATCCAGTCACGCACTTTCTTTGGGAAATCCCTCCAGGGTTTATCAATATCATAACCCATGGTGGTCAGGATATCTCTGAGGTTCTGTCCCTGCCAGGCGCCTGGCCATGCAGCAATCGCTTTTTCACGAATGCTCAGCGAAGGGTCGGGCACCATGGAGGCCTCGGTGATGTCATGAATGCTGCCAAGGCCGTGACAAACGGGGCAGGCGCCCTCGGGCGTATTATATGAAAATGATTCTGCGTAGAGAATGGACTGACCGGGTGGGTAGTCACCCGCGCGGGAATACAGCATCCGGAGCAGGTTGGAAAGTGTTGTCACACTCCCCACAGAGGAACGTGTGGTGCCGCCACCGCGTTGTTGCTGCAGTGCCACTGCCGGTGGCAATCCATCGATGCGATCAACTTCAGGAACCGACATCTGGTGGAACAGCCGGCGTGCATAGGGAGAAACAGATTCAAGATAACGCCGCTGTGCTTCCGCATACAATGTTCCAAACGCCAGCGAAGATTTGCCCGATCCGGATACACCGGTGAAGACAACCAGCGCATCCCTGGGTATTTCCAGGTCAACATTCTTTAAGTTATGTTCCCTTGCACCCCTTACCGACACGAAGCCGGATCTGCTTTCTTTACCAGCTTCGTGCAAAGCATCCTTCATATAAACCGGCGGCCAAAAACTATGCCACTGGCCTTGCGCACATACTTGCAGGGTCGTCACTCTTTTACAAGCCCGAGAGGAACTTTCCGGTCGACAGGCGTTACTGTTTGCAAGAATTTATAGATAGCCTTCAGCTCATTGTCACTCATTCTGCCAAAAGGTCCCCAGGGCATGTGTGATTCGGGCACAAGCACGCCCTGCCTGAACCTCTTGATGAACTGCTCCTGCGACCAGCCTGCAATTCGTCCTGTAGCATGTGGAGTGAGGTTGGGCGTAGACAACGAATACTTACCTGAGTCAGTGGACACATCGAACTTCAATCCACCACCATAATCCGGGCCGGTAAATGCACCGGTCATCAAGTCGCGCTCTGTATGGCAACCGCGGCAATTGGCGATGCTGTTTGCCAGGTATCTTCCATATTCTACGGTGGTATCAGGCCGCACAAATTTTGGCACCGATTCTGTTGGGCCGGCCGGCTTCAGGAGCAATGCCTTGACGATTTTGCCGAGGAAATTCATCTTGTTGGCCGGTACTTCATTGCGAACCGCAGGCTGGCTACGGAGAAATGAAATGATGGCCTGCAGATCCGCATCGCTGGTGTGGTGAAACGGCATCAGGTTAAATAGTGCTTCACCATTCGCCCGTACGCCATAGCGCAATGCCCGTGCGATCTGCTGATCAGTCATTCGCCCGATTCCGGTCTCATCCGGCGTAAGATTGGGAGAAATCAACTGACCGATAGGCAGATCAAAGATTCTGCCTCCTGACAACGGCACTACAATACCACTGTTGACCTTATCTTCTGTCCCCATCGGTGTATGACAATTCGCACAGTGCGCCGCACCAAATACAAGGCTACGACCACGTTCGATGACAAGGCTGTCAGCGGAAGCATGGATATCCGGGTACGGAGCATCGAACTGCTTGTGCTGGTTAGCGAAAATGTAAGCGGAAAGGCCGGAAACGATGATCAGAAGGACCAGGGCTGTCCACTTCAGTATCTTTCGGATGCGTTTGCGCATGATCTTGGTATTGAGTTTTATTAATGAATGTTCCCGCCCTGCGATGTTGCGCAAAGTGAATCGGCAGCGTTCGCACAAGCCTGGAAGTTTACGCGAACAAATTTGCCAGTAGAGGAGAAAAAGGAAAATACCCGAATTCCGGTGCAGCCTCCCCGCAGCCGGGGATTCACAAGGTTGATAACCTTGTAGTATATCCGGAAATTAGCATCTATTTTTGAACAAAGTCTGTCAATGAAACGCCTGCCCTTCCTGTGCCTTTTTTTACTGCCACTCTTTTCCCAGGGGCAATACTGGCAACAGGAGGCCAACTATAGCATCGATGTAAAGCTGAACGACGCAACGCATACGTTAAGCGGGCATCTGAACCTCGAATACATCAATCATTCTCCCGACACACTCCGGTTTATCTGGTTTCACCTATGGCCAAATGCCTACAGCAATGAACAGACTGCTTATGGGAAACAGATCTTCCGTAACAGGAAAGAAGGAAAACGAAGATGGAAGGATATGAAGGACAAAGGCAGCATCGACAGCCTGTTGTTTAAGGCAGACGATGTCCCCGCATTGACTGAAACAGATCCGGCTAACCCCGATATCACCAAACTGCTGCTGCCTGCTCCTCTGCCTCCGGGTGCCAGCGTGAAGATCACTACCCCCTTTTTTGTTCGTATACCCACCTACTCTTCCCGATCAGGTCATCTTGGTAATACGTATATGATCTGCCAATGGTATCCCAAGCCTGCAGTGTACGACCGCAAGGGATGGCATCCCATTCCCTATCTTGACCAGGGCGAGTTTTATGCAGAATATGGAAACTTCACGGTCAACATCACGCTTCCTTCCCATTACGTAGTGGGTGCCTCGGGAGAATTGAAGAATGAGGATGAACTGAATTACTACCGCGAGGTCGGACGCGAGAACAATCTCGGTAAGAAAGAAATAAAGTATATGCCCGCGGAGAAAGGCTGGAAAACTCTCCGCTACACCGCCACGAACGTACATGATTTTGCTTGGTTTGCAGATAAGGACTTTATCATTCGTTATGATACTGCACAACTGTCCTCCGGCGCCATTGTTGACGTCTTCACCTATGGTCGCCCGGATGGCAATCGGTATTGGAAAAACAGCGTCTCCTACACGGAGGATGCGATCCGCAGTTATTCATCCTGGATCGGCGAATACCCTTACCCCGTGGTGCAGGCAGTGGAAGGACCACGCAATGTGATGTCAGGCGGAATGGAATACCCGATGATCACGCTTATTACAAGTCCAGGCGCAGATGAACCAACCCTCGATGGTGTAATTGCGCATGAGGTCGGTCACAATTGGTTTTACAGCGTAATTGGCAGTAATGAGCGGGATCATGCATGGATGGATGAGGGTATCAACACCTATTATCAATTTCGTTACGAAGCCGGAAAGTACCGCGCAAACTCTGTCTTCGGTAACCAGATACCGACTGCACTGCGTAGCAAACCCGTCGATGAATTTCTCCATGAAATATACAATGCACTTGCAGGCATCCCGATGGAGCAGCCGATTGCTACGGGTTCCGCGGCATTTCCCGATAAAGACACATACGGCGTAGTAGTTTACCTGAAAACCGCGATCTGGATGTATCTTTTCGAAGCAACGGTGGGGCGGGAAGCACTTGACAGGGCTATTCAGGCTTATTACCAGCAATGGAAATTCAAACATCCATACCCGGAAGATTTTAAAACATCGATGGAAGCTACGCTTAACAGCAACCTCGATCCACTTTTCGAATTGCTTAACAAAAAAGGAAATTTATAGTGTTATACAAGTCCGCAATTACAAAATTGATTTTCATATCTCTCTGCCAGGCGTTTTTTGCCCAGGCTGCCGTTGCCCAGGCGTACTGGCAACAGCAGGTAAATTTTGACATAAGTGTCTCCCTCAATGATAAGGATCATTCGCTGGACGGCTTTGAGCGGATCGAGTATATCAACAATTCACCGGACACATTACGATTCATCTGGTTTCATATCTGGCCCAATGCCTACAAGCATGATAAGACAGCCTTCAGCGATCAACTGTTGGAAAATGGCAATACCGCCTTCTATTTTTCCGGAAAAAATGACAAAGGTTATATCAACCGCCTTGATTTTCGGATGAATGATGAACTTGCGCGGATGGAAGATCACCCGCAGCACATCGACATCGTCAAAGTGATTTTACCACAGCCTTTACCGCCAAAGGCCTCGTGCACCATAACCACACCATTTCATGTAAAACTACCTTACAATTTTTCCCGTGGCGGGCACGATGGCGATTCCTACCAGGTCACTCAATGGTACCCCAAACCAGCCGTATATGATCGCGACGGGTGGCACCCCATGCCCTATCTCGACCAGGGCGAATTTTACAGCGAGTTCGGAAATTATAACGTAGATATCACAGTTCCGGCAAATTATGTCATAGCCGCAACAGGCGAACTCCAGAACGAAGAAGAAAAAGAATGGTTGAAAACACGAAAGGATTTCAAATGGACAGCCACCAGGAAAAAGATCAAATCCAAATCCGGCAGCATAAAGTACGTAACTGAAAAATCACCGCCAACAGCGACAACAAAAAAGACAGTGCGTTTTATGCAAAATAAGGTGCATGATTTTGCCTGGTTTGCCGACAAGCGTTTCATCGTCGATCAAGACACGGTTAGGATCACCGGCGATAAAACAGTGGAAGTATTTTCATTTTATACTGATGAGCACCGTGAACAATGGCACCAGGCGCTGCACTTTGCAAAGCTTGCCGTTAAGACACGCAGCGAGTGGATCGGGCAATATCCCTACAACACCGTCAGTGTTGTGCAGGGCCCTGAGAGCTTTGGTGGCGGCATGGAATACCCAACTATCACGGTCATCGCGCCGCAATCTTCATCGGCATTGCTGGACAATACCATAGCGCATGAGATCGGCCACAACTGGTTTTACGGAATCCTTGCCACCAATGAACGCGAACATCCCTGGTTGGATGAGGGATTAAACACGTACTATGACAACCGTTACAGCAAATGGAGATATCCCGGCGGAGAGATCCCGCAGGGCAGGTCAAATATTTCCATACAGGAATCTGAGCGCATCGAATTTGAAACACTTGCTGCGATCAAAGAGGATCAACCCATCGCTACGAGATCAGTTGACCTCACACCGGAGAATTATTCATTTGTATCCTATTACAAAACGGCCGCCTGGCTCGAAATGCTGGAGAAAAACTATGGCCGGGAAAAAATAGATGCAGCTATCCAGCGCTATTACAACGACTGGCAATTCAGGCACCCCGGACCGGAAGTATTGAAATCATACCTGCAACAGGCAACCGGCAATCCACTCACCAAAGAATTCGATCTGCTCACGCAAACCGGTAGATTACCCGGCGGCTCCAGCGGAGGATTCAGCATAGTGCCATTGATAGACGGGCAGGGAAATCTCCGGCTGAATCGAAAAGATGATGCAACCCAGGTGATCATATGGCCGGCTCTTGGTTTCAACAACTATGATAAATTAATGGCAGGGGTAGTCCTAAGCAATTACAGCCGGCCGGCGCAACGCCTGCAGTTCGTAGCTGTTCCATTATATGCTGCAGGATCCAAAACGTTCAATGGCATTGGAAACATTTCCTACAAGGCATTTCCGGCAGGATCCCCCTTTCACCATATCCAGGCAGGGCTGGCTTATTCGCGCTTTACCCGTGATCGCTATGAAGACACGACAGGTAAAAAAACATACATGTCTTTCTCCAAACTTGCCCCGCGTCTGCGGTTTACTTTCAGGGAAGATAAACCGCGAAGCACGATGCACCGGTACATGCAATTCAAGTCGTTCTTCATCAAAGAAGATTTTCTCACGATCGCCCGCGACTCGGTGTTTAGTCCAACCGATACCGTAATCACCGAGAGGGCCGGCACGCGGAGCGTCAGCCGCAATATTGTACAGGCGCTGTTCGTCATAGAAAACTTCCGGGCGCTCTATCCATACCGGGCAGAACTGAAGGCTGAGCATGGCAAAGGTTTCCTTCGCTTTGCATTCACCGGCAACTATTTCCTGAACTATCCGGCAAAGAAAGGCGGCGTAGATCTTCGCCTTTTCGCCGGTAAATTTATTTATACCAATAAAGCCAAAGCAGACCGTTTCCTTTATGGGCTCAATCTTTCCGCACCAAAAGGGAACCTGGATTATACGTACTCCGAATATTTCATAGGAAGAAACGATTACCCTTTTCGGTTTGACGGGATCGACTGGACGCCGGGTTACCAGCAGATCATGATCAGGGACGGTGGTCTTAAGGTGAATACTGATGCCCAGGGAAACATCGGCTCTTCCGACAACTGGGTGGCCGCCATCAATGCAGCTTTTGATATCCCGGACAGGATCAATCCACTGTCTGTGTTACCGCTCAACATTGGGTTAAAAGTGTTCGTTGACGCCGGAACCTATGCAGAGGCCTGGGAAAAGAACGCTACCGCCGACAGGTTTCTATACGACGCAGGACTGCAGGTATCGCTGGTAAAGGATCTGGTGAATATATATATACCGGTAGTTTATAGCTCGGTTTTCAGTGACTATAACAAATCGATCATTCCGAAAAAGAACCGGTTCTTCAAAACCATCTCATTCAGCATAGATTTGCATAAGCTAAACTCCAAGGGCTTTACCAGGAAATTGTTGCAATGATCTATCCTGCAGATATACAATTCATCCAGCGAAAGCAACTCGATGTTGACAAGTGGAACAATTGTATCGATAAGTCTGCCAATGGACTCATTTACGGTTATTCCTGGTACCTCGATCATATGGCAAAACAATGGGACGGATTAGTGCTGAATGATTATGAGACGGTGATGCCGGTGACATGGAACAGGAAGTATGGCATCGCCTACCTTTACCAGCCCTTTCTTGCCGCCCAGTTGGGCATATTCGGTAATGATATCACTGCGGAAATAGTGGAGGTATTTCTCTCAGCTATCCCTTCCCGCTTCCGGTACTGGGATATTTATCTGAATCACAAGAATGTATTTGCGTTAGAAAAATACCAGCTCTACCAGCGGAGAAACTTTGTACTCGATCTTTCCCCCGGCTATGAACAGCTCTATGCCGGTTACCGCGACAATATCAAACGGAATGTGAAGAAAGCGTTCAAGCTTGGCTGTTCCGTTATCCGTGATTTCAGTTCACAGCAGGTGGTGCAACTGGCAAAGGAACAAATGCATACGGCGGTGAAAGATGCCGGTGAGAACATGGATCGTTTCCTGGCGCTGTATGCAGAACTCGAACAGAAAAAGCAGGCACGTACCTATGGGATCGTCTCAGGGCGCGGCGAACTGATCGCCTCCTGTATATTCATTTTTTCCCATAATCGCGCCTACTATATCCTCGTAGGTAACCACCCCGACGGGCGGACCGTTGGCGCCTCGCATGCCCTGATCGATGCATTTATAAAAGATCATGCTGGTCAGCCTTTGCTGTTGGATTTCGAAGGTTCCGATATTCGCAACCTGGCTTTTTTCTATAGCAGCTTTGGAGCAAGGGAAGAAAGCTATGGAGCGATAAGGCTGAATAAATTACCGGCTTATCTCAAGTGGCTGAAGACGTGATTTCACGCAAAGGCTCAAATCTTTGCGAACCTGGCTTACTTGGCGTCTTTGCGTGAAATTCATAAAAAATGCTCAGCAAGCATCAAATCTCCCGGCGTTGTAATTTTAATATTCCTCTCCTCACCTTCCACCAACGTAACCTTCATCCCGAATGCCTCCACCACGGTGGCCTCATCCGTGAATTTATCTTTGAAATCGATCTGGAAGGCTGGCTTGAGGATCTTGCTGTGAAATGTCTGCGGCGTCTGTATCAGTCGCACGAGCTGCCGGTCTACTGCATCATTTCCCTCCTCTGTGATGATCCGCACACTGTCTTTGCTACCGATGGCGGGAATCGCCGAGCCTGTTTCAACAGCGGCCTCGTAACAGCGTTGTATCAGGTCACCTGATACCAGGCAACGCACACCATCATGCACGAAAATGATTGCCTCATCATCGATGAGCTCCAGGCCATTCTTGACAGACTGGAACCGGCTGTCACCTCCGGCAGTGATTCGGATCCGATCCTTATCGAACCATGCGTCAATGATCTCCTGCCCCATATCGGTAAAGTTTACCGGCAGCACAAGAATGACCTGCATGTCGTCATATGCATCGAGGAATGCCTTGATCGTATAATACAGCACGGGCTTATCCCTGAGCAATAAGAATTGTTTGGGTAAACTGCTGCCCATTCTAAGGCCACTGCCTCCGGCCACTATCACCGCTATTTTCTTCATGAAGTTGTATAAAAATTATTGCCGGTAAATGGCAATGTCTGTAAAATCATTGCTTGTTCGGATACCGCGGTACATGCCGGCGCTGTTGAAGATGAGCGCAGCATTTCCTTTTGCATCCACACCGATCATGCCTCCCTCTCCGCCGATCTTTACCAGCTTGTCATGTACCACCGTCTCCATTGCCTGCTGGAGACTGAGACCACGGTATTCCATGAGACAACTGACATCATATGCTGCTACAGCACGGATGAAGAGCTCACCATGACCGGTGCAACTGATCGCACAGGTATTGTTGTTGGCGTATGTACCCGAACCAATGATGCAACTGTCGCCTACCCTGCCCCATTGCTTGTTAGTCATACCACCGGTACTTGTAGCTGCTGCAAGGTTGCCCTGTGCATCACAGGCAACGGCACCCACCGTTCCGAATTTCTTATCGCCTGGCTTCACGTTGTGATCCAGCGCCACCTCGTCGGTATGCTGAAGAGAGCGCCATTGCTGGTGGCGGTATTCGTTGTAGAAATATTCGTCAGGCTCTGTCCGTGCACCCACCACACGGGCGAATTCATTGGCTCCGCTTCCATTCAAAAGTACATGTGGTGAACGCGTCATGACGTTATAGGCAAGCGATATGGGGTTGCGGATGTTACGCACATTGCTGACGGCTCCGGCGTCCAGGTTACTGCCGTCCATGATCGCAGCATCCATTTCCTGCGTGCCTTCTTTTGTATATACAGAACCGCGACCCGCATTGAAGAGTTCATTGTCCTCCAGTGATATTACCGCGGCGCGGACAGCATCCATGGCTTTACCGCCTCGGTGCAATACCGCATAGCCGGTATCGAGTGCCATTTGCAGCGCATTGCGATATCCCTGCTCCATGCCGGGATGCATCTCATCGCGCAGAATGGTTCCCGCCCCTCCATGTATGACGATTGTATATGACATGAAGCAAAGTTAAGGTTTCGCGCAAAGACGCAAAGCAGGCAAAGTCGCAAAGCCTCTTATGAAACTCTTTGCGTTCTTGGCTGTTAATCTTTGCGACTTTGCGTGAAATTTAAGAAACAGTCTTTTTATTGCTATTTATCGCCAGGTAGTACAACGGCACCCCGATCAATACGATGATCAAACCCGGCCAGGTGAATTGCGGCTTATAGATGATCAGCAGCGTGCAGAATGCAGCACCCATCAGGATGTACAGGGCGGGCAAAACAGGATAACCAAAGGCTTTGTATGGGCGATCCGCATGAGGCATTCGTTTCCGAAGGATAAAAATACCGATGATGGTGAGCATATAGAACAGCACAACCACGAATGAGATCATATCCAGCAGTTGCCCATACTGCCCGCTAAGGCTCCACAGCGATGCGGCGATACACTGGATCCAGAGCGCAAATTGCGGAACCGCGTTTTTATTGAGTTGCCCAACCTGCCGGAAGAACAGGCCGTCTTTTGCCATCGTATAATACACTCGCGCACCGGCGAGAATGAGACCATTGTTGCAGCCGAAAGTCGAGACCATGATCAACACAGCGATCATGATGGTACCGAATGCCGGGAATATCTTATTTGCTGCAGCAACCGCCACGCGATCATCTTTCGCAAACGCCAACTCTTCGAGCGGTAGCACATTCAGGTACATCAGATTTGCGGCCACATAGATCACTGTGACGATGAGCGTACCGAGAAAAAGGCTTAGCCCGATATTGCGGCGGGGATTCTTCATTTCGCCGGCGATGAACGTAACGTTGTTCCAAGCATCGCTGCTGAAGATAGAACCTACCATAGCCGCGGCAATCGCACCCATCAGTGCACTGCCGGTAATGCCTACCCAACCGGTTGGCGCGAGGTTGCCCAATGTGTCCGCCTTGCCAAAGTCCTGCCTGGAATCGAAGCCTGATTCCCAGTTGGAGGCCCAGAAACTCTCTTTTACGAGCAGAAATCCAAACACGATCAGCCCAAACAATGCCAGGAGCTTCGCCGAAGTGAAAACTGTTTGTATCAGCTTGCCCTCCTTTACCCCTCTTGAATTGATATAAGTGAGGAGACAGATAATGACGATCGAAACGAGTTGCCCGGAATACACTTTAGTGAAGCCAAGATCCGCGAGCAGGTAATTGTTTCCCAGCTCAGGCACGAGATAGGCCAGGAATTTCGAGAACGCCACACCAACCGCTGCAATAGTTGCAGTCTGGATAACAGCGAAAAAACTCCACCCGTATAAAAAGCCCATGAGCGGATTATATGCTTCTTTCAGGTAAACATATTGCCCTCCCGCCTTGGGAAACATCCCACTCAATTCACCATAGCTTAGTGCGGCGGTCAGTGTCATGAACCCCGTGATCAGCCACACGGCAACCAGCCAGCCGGCACTGCCTACATTGCGCGTGATATCCGCGCTCACGATAAAAATACCTGAGCCGATCATCGATCCGGCTACGATCATCGTGCCATCAAAAAGGCTGAGCGTGGGTTTGAACGAGGTCTGCGTTTCGGACATGAATGAGTTATTTACAGTTTTGAATTTTTGGTATGGATCAAGATAAGTATTTCCCGCGGTTTTTTGGGCCTCAACAAAAAGGGTCTTCCTTATCGCTAAGAAAGACCCTTTTTATAAAATTATTTAAGATTAATCCTTTTTCTTTTTATATGCCTCATTCAACCCCCGGATCAGATCACTGGTAATGTTGTAGATCGTGTCCTTGTAATAGAATAGTCCCTGCTCATAAGAAACGATGTAGGAGTATTCCTTGTTCTTGTTGTATTCTGCCACATATTCCTCAATTTTCTTGCGGAGATTCAGGTTGCGGCGCATGGCAAACTCCTGGTAGTCCTGGTCCAGTGCCTGCTTCTCAGAACGGATAGATTCTTCCAGGCGCTTTACGATCATCGGAGCATTCTCAGCCTCCTGCTGTGTCAGGGTACCGGCGCGCTCCTTATCCTGGTAATCCTGCATCGTTTTGCGGTAGCGGTAATCGAGTTCAGACACCTTCTTGCTGTATTCTTCTTCCTTGCGGGAAAGCTCGGCCTGAACATCTTTTACCATGTCATAGTGATTCTCGACGGAGTCCATCTCAAAATAAGCGATGCGGAAAGGACGTTCGGTGGCTCCTGCTTCAGTGACACGCGCAGCTTTTGTCTGCACCTTTTTTCCCGAGGTGAAATGAGTGACGAGAAGAAATCCAACGACCAGCGTCAGCACAATATTCCAAACCAGCAATCCATTTTTCATCATGTACTTTTTGAGTTACTACCGCCGGGGCGGGTTTTGCAAATTAAGCATGAATAGGCGGGCAAATATAAGCAACGGGTGGGGATTAACGGTTTATTAAGAGATTTCATGCAAACACAAAAAAAGGAGCAAACTTTCGCTTGCTCCTCTATAAATAGTCTTGGGAATAATTACTCTTCGTCGTCGAAGGTCATCGCTTCGCGGGTGGTCTGGAGCAGTTCATACTCCTCCTTGCTACCTACGATCATGTTCTCGAAGTCGCGGAGACCGGTACCTGCAGGGATCGGGTGACCCGTGATGACGTTTTCCTTCAGGCCAAGCATATCATCCGTTTTACCGTGAATGGCGGCAGATGACAGTACTTTGGTTGTTTCCTGGAAGGATGCGGCAGAGATCCAGCTTTGTACGCCAAGAGATGCCTTGGTGATACCAAGCAGCGTCGGTGCAGAGGTTGCAGGCTTCGCATCACGGTATTCAACCAGCTTCTTGTCGCTCCTGCGGAGTACAGAATTCTCTTCACGTACTTCGCGGAGGCTGATGATCTGGCCGGCACGCATCTTACCTGAATCACCGGCATCAGTTACCACCTTCTTGTCGAAGATATAATCGTTCTCTTCTACGAACTCGAATTTATCCACTGAATCATCCTCGAGGAAGCGTGTATCTCCCGGATCTACGATATTCACCTTACGCATCATCTGGCGAACGATCACCTCGATGTGCTTGTCGTTGATCTTCACACCCTGAAGTCGGTAAACTTCCTGTATCTCATTCACCACATACTGCTGTACGGCGAACGGACCCTGGATAGAAAGGATATCCTGTGGTGATGTCTGACCGTCGGAAAGGGCTGAACCGGCTTTCACGAAGTCGCCATCCTGGGCAAGTATCTGGCGGGTCAGTGGTACAAGATATTTCTTCTGTACACCATCCTTCGCTTCGATCAGGATTTCCCTGTTACCACGCTTGATCGATCCCATGGATACCACACCATCGATCTCGGAAACGACAGCAGGATTGCTTGGGTTTCTTGCTTCGAAAAGTTCGGTTACGCGTGGGAGACCTCCCGTGATATCCCTCAGTTTACCGAGGATACGCGGGATCTTCACGATCACCTGGCCGGCTTTCACCTCATCTCCTTCATCAGGGATGATATGGCTGCCCGTCGGCAGGTTGTATGATTTGTTTTCCTTTCCTTCTACTACGATGGACGGGATCTTTGTCTTATCACGCGTCTCGATTACCACCTTCTCGCGGTGACCGGTCTGCTCATCGGATTCTTCACGGTAAGTAACCCCTTCGATCACATTCTCAAACTTCAACGTACCATTGATCTCAGCCATGATAACGTTGTTGAATGGATCCCATGTACAGATCACATCGCCTTTGCTAACTTTTTGGCCATCCTTCACGTTCAATGTAGCACCATAAGGGATATTGTTCGTGATAAGCAGGCGGTCATTTTTCGTATCAATGATTCTCACCTCACCTGTACGGCCGATTACAATAGGCACTTTCTCACCTTCGTTGTTCTCTGTCACCACGGAGCGGAGACCATCAAACTGGATCGTACCATCGAACTTGGCGATCAATGTTGAATCAACTGTTGCAGATCCCGCAACACCACCCACGTGGAAGGTACGGAGGGTAAGCTGTGTACCAGGCTCACCGATCGACTGTGCAGCGATGATACCGACAGCATCACCTTTCTGTGCACGGATACCGGAGGCAAGGTTTTTACCGTAGCACTTCACGCAACATCCACGCTTGCTTTCGCAGGTGAGAACGGAGCGGATCTCTACAGTTTCGATACCAGCTTCTTCTATCTTACGGGCAATGTCTTCAGATACTTCTTCACCGGCAGCGATGATCAGGTCATCGGTTACAGGATTGTATACATCATGAAGTGATGTACGACCCTGGATACGATCTGCCAATGGCTCGATCACATCTTCATTATCCTTCAGCGCTGAAGTGGCAATACCACGGAGGGTACCGCAATCTTCTTCGGTGATCACCACATCCTGCGCCACGTCTACAAGACGGCGGGTCAGGTAACCCGCATCCGCAGTTTTCAGGGCGGTATCGGCAAGACCTTTACGCGCACCGTGTGTGGAAATGAAGTAGTCCAATACGTTCAGACCACCCTTGAAGTTCGACAGGATGGGGTTCTCAATGATCTCGGAACCGGTTGAACCTGACTTACGGGGTTTTGCCATCAGACCGCGGATACCGGCAAGCTGCTTGATCTGCTGCTTGGAACCACGCGCACCTGAGTCAAGCATCATGTACACCGAGTTGAAGCCCTGCTTATCGCTGCTGAGCTCACGGATGAGCGTTTCAGTGATACGGGTATCGACACGGCTCCAGATGTCAACGATCTGGTTATAACGCTCGTTGTTTGTAATGAGACCCATGTTATAGTTATCCCACACCTCTTCTACCTCACCTTTTGCATTCTGCAAAAGTTCTTCCTTGATATCAGGGATGATAAGATCATTGATACTGAAGGAAAGACCACCCTGGAAGGCAGTACGGAAACCAAGCTGCTTGATATCATCCAGGAATTTGGCGGTCTTCGGAACGTTTGTGATCTCGATGATATCTCCGATGATCTCGCGAAGATTCTTCTTGGTCAGCAAAGCGTTCACAAATCCCACTTCCGCAGGTACGTGCTGGTTGAATATCACACGACCCACAGTTGTGTCGATCATCTTATGTTCCAGCAGTCCATCCTGGTTACGGATATTTGCTTTCACCTTGATCCATGCATGCATATCGATCACACCTTCATTGAAGGCAATGATCACCTCTTCTGCTGAGTAGAATGCCTTGCCCTCTCCTTTTACCTTTTCTGTTTCGGTCGATTTTTTTCCTTTGGAAATATAATACAGACCGAGTACCATGTCCTGTGAAGGCAGGGTGATCGGCTGACCGTTCTGAGGGTTCAGGATGTTGTGAGAAGCCAGCATCAGCAATTGGGCTTCCAGTACGGCTGCGTTGCTCAACGGCACGTGAACCGCCATCTGGTCACCATCAAAGTCAGCGTTGAAGGCCGTGGTTACCAGCGGGTGAAGCTGGATCGCCTTTCCTTCAATCAGTTTTGGCTGGAAGGCCTGGATGGACAAACGGTGCAGCGT